>JAYEFK010000235.1:0-3151 GCA_034658575.1 Methanobacteriota archaeon | reverse complement strand
CCGGAAGGACGTTTCCTTTCTTGTCTGTGAACCGTGCCTCATCCTCGACAGGATAGACCACGATCTGATCGAGGAGATCGAAGACTGCCGCATTGATACACTGCTGGATGCCTGTACCGCCCAGACTCGTAACCATATCCCGGATCTTGTCAAGCGCCAGGATCTGCGCATCCGACAGGTCGGTTGAGACGATCTCAAAGTCCCGATCTCCCGGAATGTATGAGATTGCGCCGCTCTTGTCAGCCATACGGAGCGCAAGTTCTGCTTCGGCGGATGTCGGGATCACAGTGTAATCAAGATCGCAGAGCCTCTTGATGTTCTCTTCCGGCGCGATATCTGCCTTGTTCGCTGCGATGATCATCGGCTTGCTCTCTATCCGGAGCAGGTCTGCAAAATTCCGCAGATCCGAATCGTCCCAGAGATGCGGAGGTTTTGCGCATACCTCGCCAAAACGGGAAAGCGCGGCTTTTGCCTGGTGGATGGAGACGCCCGCGCCTGTGAGTTGATCTGCGACAACGACTGCCGGATTTAAGTTCTCTGCCTGTATCCTCTTTGAAAGCCGGTTCCAGTTCCGCTTCAGTATCGAGCAGATCCACATCGTCAGTTCGTACTCAAGAAACCCGATATCGTCAAGCGGATCGTGCTCGCCGATATCCACAGGGTTGCCCTCGATATCGGTTCCGCCTGATGCATCAACGACATGGATGATCGCCTGCGCCTGACGCAAGTTGTCAAGAAACGCATTGCCAAGACCCTTTCCTTTGTGCGCATCGGGCACGAGACCTGCAACATCGATCGCCTCGATCGGCACGAACCGGACGCCGCTTTTGCAGTTTTCGCAGACGACATCGAAATCGGTGCACGGGCAGCTCGTGCGCACATAAGCGATGCCGTGGTTGGCATCGATCGTTGTGAACGGATAATTTGCAATCCCGATATCCGCAAGTGTCGCAGATTTGAAGAAGGTCGACTTTCCGGAGTTTGGTTTTCCAGCGAGACCGATAGACATCGACATGATGGTATCTGTTATGGTGCCGGATATATAACTTGCGGCGTGGCGAGGTTGCCAGGAGACTTTTTAATTTTTTCTGGAGGATTGGATTATGGCGAAGAAGATTAACCACAGAGGACACGGAGGGCACAGAGAGTTGCTGTTTTCTCTGTGTCCTCTGTGCTCTCTGTGGTTTTCCGATCCTATTCCAGAAGATAATAAAAAGTCTCGTTGCCAGGTTGGATCCCGGCAGCTTCGGGCATCGCCGAGATCGGCTGATATGCCATGTCGCCACCACCCTTCGGAAAAGATTAATACCAGCGCCCACAAACCAGTACTTCTGTATGACGAGATAGCCAAGCCCGGTATGGCGCTGGATTGCTAAATTATATTGTGCAACAATCCAGTGGTGCCTCGCACCTCGGGGGTTCAAATCCCCCTCTCGTCGTTTTTGCCGTGCATCATTCGATCATGAATTCATCGCCGTTTGCCGGCGCAGTCGCATCGACCTTGCACTCTCCCGCCCATGCTGCAAACTCTTCTGTGCGGTCGCCGTGCATCGTAAACAGAACCTCGCCGCCGTGATCGCAGAATTTTTGCACCGATCTCTTCAACTCTTTGTCGCCGCTGTGTGCAGAGAAATCGTACTGCTCCACAGCCGTGCGGAGGTGCAGTACCCGCTTTCCGGTGGTCAGGCGTTTGTGCGTAAGTGCGTGGTAGCCATTGGTGCCCTCGACCTGATATCCGGTGAGGAGGATCTTGCTCACAGGGTCGTCGTGTATCTTGCCGAGATAGAAGAGCGCGGGTCCGCCATTTAACATCCCTGCGGTCGTGACGATGAGGGAGTTCTTGAGTATCCGCGCCCGCATCTCCGGTTTCACCACGGTTGCGTTGCTAAACGCCGCTTGAAGCGCATTCGAATCGCGCAGATATTCGGGATACTGGATAAATCTCCGTAAGACATCGACGCCCATCCCATCAACATAAGGGTGCAGCCCGTGTTTATGCAGGATCATCAGGACCTCCTGCGTCCGCCCGATCGCGAAACACGGGACGATCGCGTTGCCGCCGCGGTTTAAAGTATCGCGGATCGAGTCCACAAACGTCTGCTCCAGTTCCTTTCTCGGTGTGTGGTCGGTGCCAAAGTACGTGCTCTCGGTGATCATGACATCGGCTTTCGGCTGCTGGCAGGCTTGGTTCAAAAGACGCGTGTCTGTGTGATTCACATCGCCGGTGTAGAGTATCCGCATCCCGTTTTCGGATTCGAGGAGCACCGATGCCGAGCCAGGGATGTGTCCTGCATCGTAGAGTTGCGCGGTATATTCGCCGCACTCGAAGCGATCCCTGTAATCGATGATGCGGGCAGACCGCACGAACTCCTGAATGTCCTGTGAATCAAAAATCGGCATCTGCCCGGAACGCCTCGCAATCGAGAGTGTGTCCTTTGCAAGAAACGCGGTGAGATAGTTGGTGATCGGCGTGCTATAGACCTGAGGGTGAATGTCCATAATATTCGGCACCACGCCGCAGTGGTCGAGATGCCCGTGCGAGATGATGATCGTTCGCGGGTGGATCCCGTTTAACGGATACGATGGCGGATGGTCGTGCGACTCGCCCGGTTTCATCCCGTAATCGAGCAGGATGTCATCGTCGATCAGGACTGCTGACCTGCCAACCTCCCCGCATCCGCCAAGAAACCGCAGCGAGCAATTCATGAAGGGTAGTTATGTCTCGATAGGTGATAAACTTGCGGTGCAGCACAACCGTGATTTTGACCAGATTTTTATATACTATCTGCTGAAATAAACTATGATCGGTATAGCTTTTGGGGATTCCCTTATTTCCGGTCGGGCAGAAATCTATTTTACCAGAGAACGCTGACTTAGGTAGCAACCATGCACCTCACACCGTCTGAAGAACTCATCTTAAACGGCGAGCAGGGCAATGTCCTGCAAAAGGCGATGGAGATACTCGCAGCGCTCGGTGATATCTACGATGCCGACCGGCTGATACCCGTAAAGAGCACCCAGATCGCTGGAGTGTCCTACAAGAATATAGGCGAAGCCGGGCTTGAATGGATATCCGGTCTCAGCGGCACGGTCAAGGTTCCATCGATACTTAATCCGGCAGGGCTTGACCGTGTGCGGTGGAGGGAACTAT
>JAYEFK010000234.1:0-3157 GCA_034658575.1 Methanobacteriota archaeon | reverse complement strand
AGTTCTGGAATGCCTTATCAAGTCTGCGAATCACATCCTGTGCAATCTGTGAGTATATGTCAAGATTCAGGTATTTCAACTGTCCTGCTTGCTGGTTGTAGTTCAATCCAATGCCGCAACGATCATAAGCATTCTTACGGTCTTCAAGCATCTCGTTGTACAGATACCTACATACAGAGAGCACATACAGTAATATGATGTTTTGCTTCCGCGTTGGGTAAATCCGGTACTGAAATGTCTTGCGCATGATAACAGTAATCCTTTTAACTTACGAGGTTAAAAGTCTTTTGCCTGCGGTGATTGTGTCTTTTTGGCGCATGGTAACACATCGCAGGCAAAAAAATGTGTGGCATTCATCCCCGCTGCAAGCAACGGGGTCTTCTGCCGCGGAGACTATAAACGTATGCTCACACCTACTACGAATTCTTAGGACTAGCCAGAAAATAACCTATCGCAATTCGTGCCATTCGTCCAAACGCGTAATTCGTGATTTAATCCATTTTTACAGGAAATTTCCCAACATAAATCACGAATAAGATGAATTACACGAATGCCGTCCAATATTGTAGTTGTGTTTTGGTACATCCAACCGGACCACGTTATTCTGCGGCATTCCCTTAGTGGTGGGAAAACCCGAATCTATTTAACCATCCTCACGAAGTTTTCAATGAGCCGAAGTCCTTTCTTGCTCGATTTCTCAGGATGGAACTGAACCGCATGGACATTCTCCTTCGATACAACGCAAGCCAGATCCACGCCGTAATCGGCAGTTGCAACGATTACCCCATGGTCTCCGGGAACGCAGTAATACGAATGCACGAAATAGAAGAAATCACCGTCATCGATCCCTGCAAGGAGGTCGGTGTCGCGGTGTACTGTAAGTTCGTTCCAGCCCATCTGCGGGATTTTGACCCCTTCTGGCAGGCGGACGACGTCCCCTTTAATAAGCCCGAATCCCGCACTATCGCTCTCCTCGCTCCCATCAAAGAGAACCTGCATCCCGATACAGATTCCAAGCAGGGGCGTGCCGGAGTCTACCGAATCGAATAATCGGTCTGCAAATGGCGTTAAGTTGTGCATCGCATCGCCAAACGATCCGACACCCGGAATGACGATACCATCAGCGCCTGAGAGGTATCTGCTATCCGATACGATGACCGGATCTCCGCCAACATTCGTAAGGGCGTTGTGGATGCTTCTTAAGTTCCCCATCCCATAGTCGATTATCGCGATCATGATTAACTGGTGTTCTTGTAACGGTTATCAATTGATCGACTCTGTTGACCGCGTAAGGATGGGTTAATTAAAGCCGCCTGCAAAGGATTGTCAAAGAAGTGATACCTGCCATGAAACAACTGACCCATGCCGCCTCTGGGATACTGCTCGCATCGCTTGCACTGCATTACACATCGCATAGCACGCTCTCTGTCCTCTGCTGGGCAGTGACGTGGTCGATCATAAGCGACTTCGACGTCTACGTCCCGACGCTTGAGCACCGCGGGATTACACATACGCTTGCATTCGCGCTTCTTTCAGGCGCGCTCGTGCTCGCGCTTGGCAAATCTCCATCCACGCCGTTTTACGCTTCACTTGCCTCGCTCGCTGTGATCCTGCATCTAACGCTTGATTCGCTGACCCCAAACGGTGTGCCGCTCTGGATGCCATTTAGTAAAAAGCGGGTGAGATTCCCGATAATCGGCGGGAAGATAAGGTCGAGTAACCGGGCTTTCAATCTGATCATTCAGGCAATCGCAATCGGAGCGGCGGTAATGATTATTATCCCGTGATTATCCCGTTATCAGTACTTACTCAATACGGTGTGGTCAACATCCTGACACCGAAAGGCATGGATTAAAGCAGGGAATTTAACCGCGGAGCACGCAGAGAGGGGGTGCTGTCGAGTAGGACTCATAGCGCACCTCTTTTGAGGTTACTATGAGCCCCCTCACAGAACCGGACGTGAATTTCCCTCATCCGGCTTCTGAAGCACATCCTCTACTATTTCAGTTCATATAACGAGTGATATATCTTCGGCTTCGGGAGTGGATTAAATAGGATGAAACGACTAAACTGATCCCAATTGTAGCTTTTCCTCTGGCTACGCCTGTTGATCCGTTTAAAGGCGAGTCTCACGACCTGATGGTAAAAATTTTGCATCCAGCGAAAGTTACCACTCATTCCGTAGTAACGAAAATGGGCTCTCTGGTAATTCGAGTTACACGTCCTGATAAATCACGCATACAAAGAGTACCCCTCGAGGTCAAGATATATGCGCTGGAATAGATGTTTGATGTTTAGAATGCCATAACACCGCCGTTTGATTACTTTGATCTTATTATTCAGTCCCTCTACAAATCCACTTGTTTGCCGGTTGATAAAGTAGTTTGTTATCTTATCCATATATTTATCTAATGTCGATATAAATTTATTAAACCACTTTAAACCACTTTCTTCAACTTTCTTCTTCCAATCGTTGATCCTAAAAGTCGCAACGCTCTTGGAAATATCGTCTTCAAAGATGGCAGTCAAATCATTGCAAAGTTTATATGCTAATTCTAATATTGGAGAATGTCGAAATAAACACTTCAAAACCACCAATTCTTCGTCCGTTAATTCCTCCACATCCTTACACAATAGCCACATTACGTTTTTCATCTTTTTATGTTCTTCTTCTGACAATTCTTTCTTCAAACGATTCATTTCTTTCTTCCGAAGATCCTCCAGTCCCTTCCGATACAATTTAGAAACGTGAAAATGATCAATTATGACTACAGCGTAATTTTCAAAGACTTCTGCTGCAGCATTGGTATAACCCTCATACATATCCGAACACACCTCCTTAACTGTATTCTTTATCAGTTTTGGGATGTTAGACAAGAACTTTCTCAGTCTCCTTTGTACGACCTTTGAGTACCACCAGTATCGTTGTATTTCCAGCCACACGCGACGTTACAATCGTTACAAAGTCCCCATGACCCTTTTTAAGCGAGATTTCATCTAATCCTAAAGTACTTAATCTCTCAATCCCACCCCAACTCACTTCTGTGTCGATATATCGATAGAGAATCCCCATTACAGCCTCATAACCCAAACCTTCCTTAATACTTACGTCTTCTATTGTACTATTCACCATTTCAAGCAGTATATGCTCGTCATA
>JAYEFK010000233.1:0-3168 GCA_034658575.1 Methanobacteriota archaeon | reverse complement strand
TGGCTGTCCTCCAAGTTGTCCTGCCATTTTTAGTCATGCCTCATTTTGTTGGTACAAAAACCAGTGATAGTACTTCTATAAAAGAGTTACGGCGCGGTGGAGCCCCCAAAAAAACACCACCCACATAACCAACCCGACCTCTGCATCCATCGTGATGGATTTGAGCAGCCATCAAACCCTATACTTAAGTACGGAGCCTGTACATCGCGTTTTTGCATTCGGTTTAGCTGCGACAGCGCTTCGCATATAACCGGTCTGCAGCAAAACCGCATGGCGATTATGGCGGAGTTTTCCTCCGGTACATACACAATATACGTGGTTTATTTAAGACTCACGTTTGACCATATATTCTGCCCATGCAAGCAAGAGGTCCTTGTACCTTGATCCGGGTATCGTTCCTATCTGCTCTTTCGCTTCCTTAACGTAACTGTCAGCAAGCGCCCTTGTGTACTCGATGCTCCCGAGTTCGGATAGAATATCCACAACCTCGCCAGCCTCCTCGTCCGATGCATTCTCATTGCCGAGTATCCGGGACATGCGCCTCTTCTGCGCCTCATCCGCATTCGTAAAGGCATGGTACACAAGAAGCGTCCGCTTCCCTTCCCTGATGTCAGAACCGACCGTCTTCCCAAGCTTCTTCGTATCCCCAACAACGCCAAGGATGTCGTCCTGCAACTGGAATGCGGTGCCGCACCTGCCTGTGAACTGCGATATCGACCGGACCAGTTCGTCTTCGCGGTCTGTTGTGGATAGTCCGATCATCGCGCCGGCAGATCCTGCAAACTCATACAATGCGCCTGTTTTTCTCCACAACATCCCGAGGATCTTGTCCTCGCTTAACGACTCGATCGGAGCTTTCGAATACTGGACATCAAAGACCTGTCCCGCAAGCAGCGTCAGCACGACATCAGTCTCCATCATCCTGACCAGGTTTAGCACAACATCCGGGTCGACGCCGCGCTCTGCAAGTTCAGACAGAAGTGAGACCGACCAGCCCTGCTGGACGTCCCCTGCAAGTATCGCCATCGATGTGCCGTAGCGCATAGCATCGTCGTTACCATAGCCGAGATCTGCCCCTCTCCTGCGAAACTCCTCGTGCACCGTGTATCCGCCGCGCCGCATACAATCCCGGTCGATGACGTCATCGTGCACGAGAGTCCAGATGTGAAATACCTCGATTGCAGCTGCCGCAGGAAGCGCGATCTCTTCATCGCCACCGGCAGCGCCGCACGAGAAGAGTAGTACAGCAGGTCGCAGCGACTTCCCGCGCCTCCCGCCCAGATACAGGTACACCGAGTCGTGGATCACTTCAGGGGCGAACCGCTCCTGATACCGGGCGGATGTGAGGTACTCGTAGACGAGATCGCCGCGCTTTGCAAGCTCTTTCTCGAATTCATTCATACTACTCATCCAAGAATCAATTCCTCGCCGTTTCTGAGTAGATGGATGGTATCTCCGAGCACGTATCCGGTACTTTCAGCCATCTCGATGTACGAACTGTGCATCACGATGTTTCCGTGCGCAGGGATTACATGTTCCGGATTTATCATGCGTAGCAACTCCCAGTGATCCTCCTTAGACGCATGTCCGGAGACATGAACTCCATCGTAGATGCGTGCTCCGCGCATCCTGAGTTTTGTCTCGAGGGCATGCCTGTTTGCACGTGTGCTTGGCGTTGGAATAACATTTGCAGAAAATATAACCTTATCACCGTTCTCAATCCTGTAGCCCGTATTATCCATCGATATCCGCTCAAGCACAGCGCCCGGCTCTCCCTGATGCCCTGTTACGATAGGAAGATACTTCTCCTTTCCTTCGGATGCGATTCTTGCAAACGCTTTATCTATGTTCTTCCGTACGCCATATATCTTCAGATTTTCCGGAAGCTGGACATATCCCATTTTCGCTGCCAATTTCACATATTTATCCATCGAGCGTCCCATCAGTACAGGAATACGATCCATCTTCTTTGCGATTTCCAGGGTGGCAGCGATCCTTGCGATGTGGGACGAGAACGTGGTCACAATGACCCCTGACTCGGTCTCCTCGGTACCGATGAGCACATCGTTGAGCATATCCTTTGCGATCCGTTCTGACGGCGTCTTTCCAGCGATTGCGGCATTGGTACTCTCCGTGATCATCAAAAAGACGCCTTCCTTGCCGATCTGCTTTAGCCGCTTTATGTCTGGCGGTTCTCCGAGCGTCGGCGTCCGGTCCATCTTGAAGTCATTGGCATACAGAAGAATGCCCCGCGGGGTGTGCACCGCAATGAAGACACAGTCAAGCGTGCTGTGCTGGACCCTTATGAATTCTATCGAGAGGTTTTTTGAGACCTCCTTTGTCTCGCCAGCGTTCATCTCTACCAGTTCGTTATCTGCCGGGAACTTCCGTTCCGACTTGATCAACTGTTTGATAAGACCGATCGTGTAAGGGGTTGCGATGATAGGAGCCTTGTACCTGTGCGCCAGTTTCGAGATTGCCCCTATATGGTCGAGGTGTCCGTGTGTACAGACGATTGCGCGAACCGTGCCCTTTACCCCCTTCATCACGGTATCGTCCGGTATCGCGCATATCTTGATCAGATCGAGCGAATGCATCCGTTCGACCTCCACATCCTCATGAATCTGTACCTGATCGAGACGGAGCCCCATATCAAAGATGATGATGTCGCCACCGACATGCACCGCCGTCATATTCCTGCCCATCTCATTATATCCGCCAACTGCGATAATTCCAATATCGTCCAATTATAGTCCTCCGTGTGAAAATATTATTATCATAAAAAAGTGTGGGCGTGAGAGATACTTAAGGATTTGGTGGATACCCGGGTCTTTATGATACTCGCGTCACACATCCGATGCTCTCGAAGCATCTGACCAGATATGTGCAAATCCTTTTGATGCCGTATCCCGTATCGCCATACATGACAGAACTCGTAGTATTTGGGCAGGAGGAGATGAAGCGCTACCTCCGCCTCTTCGCAGAAGCAATTCGACTCGGGCTTCGCTTCCATCTCTTGATTGAGGGACCTCCGGGTACAGCGAAAACACTTGCCGTTAACCAGATGGTCTCTTCCCTGAAAAAGGAGGTTGGAGACATCCCGTATGTGCGGGTGACCGGCAGCCAGGATGCGCTCCCAAGCGATCTCATTGGCGACCTTGATATCGG
>JAYEFK010000232.1:0-13112 GCA_034658575.1 Methanobacteriota archaeon | reverse complement strand
GATTCTCGTGTGGCATGCATCGATCATCTTTCTGTATAGTCCTTCTGTTAGCATGTTATCACACTCCTGTTACCGCGTGTGCTGCTGTTTCTGCCCATTGGAATACCAGATCGCCCGGCGCAAAGAAGAGCGCAATCAGTGCGATCACAGCAATTGCCAGCACAAAGACGTACGTCGACGGCTCGACAAATGCCTCACCCTTTGGCTCACCCCAGTACATCCGCATGACGACCTTCGCATAGTAGTATACCGAGAGTGCTGAGTTTAGCACGCAGATTATCGCAAGTCCCAGAAGCCCCGCCTCAATCGTTGAGAGGAAGAGCACGAACTTACTCGTGAATCCGAAGAGCGGTGGAATACCTGCAAGCGAACATAGCAGTAGCGCAAAGAGTAATGCGGTCATCGGAGCGCGTTTTCCAAGACCGTCGTAGTTCTCAACCTGGTTCGGGTCATCGACCTTGTCCTTCGACATGATCATGTACGCGATCGCTGCGACCGCAATAAAAGCGGCAGCCTTTCCGATCGCATGAGAGAATGCATGCATCAGCCCACCTGTAATTGCGAGGTTCGCAGCTGGGTCAAGTGGATGCACGTATGCAACTACCACGAAGACGACTGCTATGTATCCTGCGTGTGCGATTGAGGAGTATGCAAGCATCCGCTTGACACTCGTCTGCACGACCGCGAGAATATTTCCGACAGTCATCGTCAGAACCGCAAGGATCATGAATGCGATGTACCAGTCCACTTTCATCGCAACGAGTCCGACGATGAATATCCTGAATGCAGCGGCAAATCCCATCTTCTTCGATCCCGCAGCAAGGAGTGCTGACACGATCGACGGTGCTCCCTCGTATGTGTCTGGCGCCCACATGTGAAACGGCACAAACGCCATCTTAAACCCAAATCCTGCGATCAGCATAACCATCGCAAGCAGTATCGCGGGCGTTGTAACCAGACCCGGATTTGCCCCGAAGACCGAAGCTATCGTATCGATATTCGTCGAACCGGTGAGCCCGTAGATATAGGCCATACCAAAGACCATCAGCGATGAGGATAGCCCGCCAATCAGGAAGTACTTCAGAGCCGCCTCGATCGACTTCGGATCGCTCTTGTCAAAGCCAGCCATCGCATAAGTTGAGATGCTGGCGAGTTCGAATCCGATGAAGAGTGCCAGCAGGTCCTTTGACATGGCAACGACCATCATTCCGACGGTTGCAAGCAGCATCATTGAGTAAAACTCATCCTGACGCGGATTGTCGCCATACGCTTTCAGCGCTGCGATCGCAACGAGAACTCCAACGATCAAGAACATCGCGTTGAAGATCTGTGCGAATGGATCGACCACGATTGCTCCGTAGAACGGTGCGGAATCGAACGGAGCACAGAGGTTCCAGTTTTTGAGCACAAGCCCGAGCGATGTAAGCAGTCCTACAAGGGTTATGTACCCGAGAATCTTCTTCTGCTCGATAAATAGTCCTGTGAGCAGTACTATCACTGCTGTGGCAATCAGGATTCCTACGGGAAGCAGTGCTGTGTAGTCTACCATGGGAATGCACCTCCTGGCGGTACATGAATACCACCTATCGGCAGAACATTACCACTCGTTATGAAGTAGTCTGCGGTGGTGTGCATCATGTCTATAATCGGCGCCGGATAGATGCCGAGTATCACAAAGATGATCACCCAGACTGCGAGCGGTAAGAACTCAAACCACTTGATCTCCTTGACGTCTCCGAGGTACTCGTTGTACGGACCAAACATCGTTCGCTGCACAGCCCATAGATGGTAGCCGGCAGTAAACGGAATGCTTATAGCTGCAAGCATCACGAAGATCGGCATCGTGCCGTAGCTTCCACTTAATATTCCAAACTCTGCCACAAATCCGCTGCAGAGCGGTAAACCCAGCGATGCAAAGAATCCTGCAATCATAAGGATTGCCAGCTTTGGCATCTTCTTGGTGAGTCCTCCAAGGTCATCGATGATCCTTGTGTGGGTGTGGTGTTCGATCACACCGCATGCACCGAAGAGCACGCACGTAATGATCCCGTGTGAGAACATCTGGAACATTGCGCCTGTGTGTGCCACGATTCTGGCTGGATCCATTCCAGCAAGAGCGCTTGCGGCAACGCCAAGGGAGATAAATCCCATGTGCCCGATACTCGAGAATGCAACAAGCTTCTTCAAATCCTTCTGTGCGAGCGCAGCAAACGGACTGTAAAGGATACTCACCAGCCCGAATAGCGCGATTAAGTAGATGAACCACGTGGATGCAACTCCCATCATCGGCAACAATACCCGGAAGAGTCCATAGCCGCCCATCTTCAGCAGCACGCCTGCAAGTATGATACTTCCGACCGTTGGCGCCTCAACGTGCGCATCGGGAAGCCAGGTGTGGAATGGCACTGACGGCATCTTCACCATAAATCCGAACATGATTGTTACGAAGATGAAGTCGAGCCAGAACTGGCTGATCGGAAGAATACCGTCCTTGTATGCGTTAATCAGCGTCGGTATGTCGAATGTGTAGATCCCTGTCGAAGCTCCATGGAAGTAGTACAGCGCAAATATCCCGAGCATCATCAGAACGCTTGCGATATGCGTGTATATCAGGAACTTGATTGCAGAGTAGTCCTTTCTGGGTCCGCCCCATATTCCTATAAGGAAGAACATCGGCAGAAGCGTCAGTTCCCAGAATACGTAGAACATGAAGAAGTCCAGCGACACAAATACGCCGATCAACGTCAGGTCCATCAAGAGGAGGAGTGCAAAGAACTGGTTCGGTCTCTTGCTCTCGGTCCACGCGAATACTGTACAGAGAGCGCAGACGATCGTTGCCAGTATCACCATCGGCAGACTGATGCCGTCCACACCGACGTGATAGCCGATGCCGACCGATTGCATCCATGTGCCTACCTCTTCGAATGCGTAAGGCGTCGTCTGAATGGAGTTCGCATCATACATCAGGTACATCCATATCGAGATTGCGAGTGCGGAAAACGATGATACGAGTGCAACGCCTCTTGCCTGTGCTGTAGTCTTTGTGAGCAGGGATAGTATCGCCCCAATGAGGAGTACCAGCAGGAGGATTGTTATTGGTCCCATATTATAGCCCTCCTCTGAACATAATGACCAGTATCATCAACATGCTTACCCCAAAGATAACCGCGGTTGCGTAGTTCTGTACAACACCGGTCTGAAGCTTTCTGCTGACCTGTCCTGACTGGATCGTGATCCAGCTCAGTAGGTTGACTACGCCGTCGATTACATACCTGTCGAGCACATCCCAGAACGTGAAGACCGTCATGATGATCTTCTCTGCGATGATGTCTTTGAAGAGGTAATCGAGGTAGTACTTGTTCCAGAGGATCTGGTAGAGCGGGTTGTCCTTCTTGATGTATTTGCTGACATCGACTCTGTTCTTGTAGTAAAGCGATGTAGCAATTGCAAGTCCTGCAATCATCAAGAGAAGTGGTAGATATATCACCACTGGCGATATATGATGAACAACTCCGGGTTCCATCACATGAAGATGATTTTCGCCGAGATGGGCGATATGGGCCATGTCGAGACCGGGGTAAACAACACCGCTTGCTGTCTGTGTTCCTGTAACGAACGTCCGTTCAAGGAAGTGCCAGAACTTCGCTCCGCCTCCTGTGATAATTCCCAGGAAGAGTGCAAAGAACGATAGCACAATGAGTGTCGTCCTCATCCACCAGTCACATTCGTGCGGGTGCACTGCAAGATGGCTCTTTGGTCCGCCAGTCATTGCAAGGTACCATGCCCTGAATGTGTATGTAGCTGTCAGGATTACACCAAGTACCAGGAATATCCATGGCAAGTAGCCAAGTGCCCCGTGTGCCGTTGCGTAGATATACGCCTCCTCAATGATCTTGTCCTTGCTGTAGTATCCGGCAGTGAACGGGAATGCGATCAGTGCAAGCGCACCAGCAAGCATCGCATAACCAGTCCATGGCATTCCTTTGAGTAAGCCTCCCATCTCTTTTATGTCTCTTGTGTTTGAGATTCCATGCAGTACGGAACCAGACGAAAGAAAGAGGAGGGCTTTGAAGAATGCGTGCGCAACAAGATGGAATAGTGCTAAAGCAACCGCAGCGACTCCAAGTACTGCGCCGCAGCCGAGTATCGCAATCATGTAGCCGAGCTGGCTGATTGTGGAGTACGCAAATATCCGCTTCAGATCGTTTACCACGAGTCCGAGTGTCGATGCGTAGAGTGCAGTAAACGCGCCCATGAATGCTACAATCATCAATGCATTCGGTGCTGCAAGGAATATCGGGAATGCCCGTGCGATCAGGTAGACACCTGCTGTAACCATCGTTGCAGCGTGAATCAGTGCAGACACTGTAGTCGGACCTTCCATCGCATCAGGAATCCAGACATGAAGCGGGAAACCCGCGCTCTTGCCGAGCACACCGCACATGAATAATATGCAGATGATCGTGAGCGCTGGAATGCCAAAGATCATCTCGGGTCTCAAGTGTTCAAGGTTCTGGAAGATGTTGTTAAACGAGATTATCTCGGTCACTATCCCCTGTTTTACCATGATCGTGAACATCATTGCAATTCCAAGCAGGAAGAGACAATCTCCAACCGAACATGACATCCACGCCTTCTTTCCAGCCGCTGCTGCCTCTGGTCTGTGCCACCAGAATCCGATCAAGAGATACGAACAGACACCGACCATCTCCCAGAAGATGAAGAGCTGGAGCAGGTTGTTTGCCAGTACCAGTCCGAACATGCTTCCTGTGAAGAGTGCGGTCTCTGCGAAGTAGACGCTCTTTGCACAGTCATGCGCCATGTATCCGATAGCATAGATGTGGATAAAGAACGAGACGAACGACACCATACAGAGCATCGCAAGCGATAGCGGATCTATCGTGAATCCCGCGACGATGCCTGGATAGAACCATTCCCACGAGTACTCGTAGAATGGCATCTCCTGAACATATATGTTGTACAGACAGCCGTACGAGATTATCATCGAACCAAGGATCGAGAGCGTCGCAAACATCCCGCCCTTACGCCACCAGTACTTTCCGATGAGTAGTTCGAGAAGGAACCCGATCATTGGCAGTAAGACGATCCAGTGTGCGTACAGCCTGAAATCTATTGTAGTCAGGTTTGGATCCATCATTACCACCTCAGGAGTTTAATGTTCTCGATATCGATCTGTGCACGCAGACGGTAGACCATCAGAATGATCGCGAAACCAACTGCCGCCTCAGCCGCCGCAAGTGCGATCGAAAACAGCGCAAAGACCTGACCCGATACATCGTTGATGTGTGTCGAGAATGCGATCAGGTTCATGTTCGCAGCATTAAGCATCAGTTCAACACACATCAGAAGCCTGATGCCGTTGCTGAGTGTCATGATGCCGTAAGCGCCGATTGCAAAGAGGATGCCTGCCAGAAGCAGGTAATATTGTAACGGGATCATGTTGTTGCCTCCTCATCCTCTTTTGCGAGGTATATTCCACCGATCAGTGCAGCGAGAAGCACGAGTGCGAGCACCTCGAATGCCACCACATAAGTCGTGAATATCCCTGTTCCGATGTGGACGATACCTGACGAATCAGTATCGGTGAAGGTCAACGGCTCTTCGACCCATGCAGTCCCCATGACTGACATCCCGACAACCGCCAGGAATAGCAGTGCCACAACCGCGTTTAGTATCTTATTGATCATTCAGATCGCCTCCGTGCAGTCCAACTGAAGCGCAGCGGAATGTTGGACGTTTTTACTCGATTTTTTTGGAAAAAAATCGCTGATCATAATTCAACCTCCGACCTCTCGTGTGGTCAGCATCACCGCGAATATTATCAGTATACCGATAGCTCCGATATACACGAATATCTGGACGATGCCTACAAATGCCGCGTTGCTCAGGACGTATATCATAGCCACTGTAGCGAACGCTCCGAGGAGATATAGTGCGCTGTGCACGATCTCCTTTGATGCGACCACCATAATTGCTGTGAATATCAGTACTACCGCAAGTACGGCAAAGACAATCATTTCAAAACTCTCTCCAAGTGTCATTTATATCACCTATATCATTGAGAGTATCAGTAGCAGTGCCACGAGCCCGAAGGCGATGACCTCTACTATGTAGTCTAACGGTTTCATTTTCGATTCCATCTTCATTCCTCCTCGCCCATCAACTGCGCAGGACCGTATATGAGCGCGTACCTGTCGGGCGATATTGCCTCCGTATACTCTTTCGTCATTGTAAGCGCCTCATTCGGGCACTGATCCACGCAGAGTCCGCAGAACATGCAGTGTCCGAAATCGATCATCGGGAACCAGCGTCCGTGCCTCACAATCCGAATCGCACGTGTCGGACAGGTGTCGGCACAGATACCGCATCCGATGCACTTATCTCTGTCGAGTTTGTGCATACCCCGGTATCGATCCGACACCTCGGTCGGAACCTCAGGGTAGAGCCGTGTCACACTCGGTCTGAATGTGTTCTTTATCATTTCCTCAAAGTTTTTGAGTACCATTGTGATCACCTTACCAGGGCCCTAACAGCCCTAATAGTGTTGCCCATACCAGATTCACCATAGCAAGTGGCAAAAGAACCTTCCACCCGATTGATGTGACCTGGTCGATCCTGATTCTCGGAAGAGCCCATCTGATCATGATGACAAACATCATCACGAGCACCCATTTTGCCACGAATACTCCGACTGGCAGCAATCCGAAGAGCGGGATGTTTAAGTCAACGATGAACTGGGGTATATTCCAGCCTCCAAGGAAGATCAGAACCGCGATACACGATCCAAGCACCATGTGGATGTACTCTGCGAAATACGCAAGTCCAAACCTCATGCCGCTGTACTCGGTGCCCCATCCTGCGATCAGTTCCTCCTCTGCCTCGTTCTGATCGAATGGCACACGCCCCATATCCGCAATCAGCGCAACTCCGAAGATCACGAAACCAAGGGGCATTACGAATGCGAACCAGACCACTGTTGATTGCGCCGCAACGATCTCAACGATGTCAAGGGAGCCTGCGACGATCACAACGCTTATGATTGTCATTCCAAGCGCAACTTCGTATCCGATCATGCGAGCGATGTTTCGGAATGCTGCAATCACAGAGAACTTGTTGTTCGATCCCCAGCCTGCCATAAATATTCCGATGATACCGATCGCGGATACCGCCTCAAGATAGAGGATACTGATATCAAACTGCGTAACTGCAAGTGGATAAGTGGTTCCGTTGAAGATAAACGCCCCGAACGGGATTGCGATGATCATCATCAGCGCTGACCCAAACATCAGTACCGGTGCGGCAGCCCAGACAGGACCATCAACCTTGTCAGGTTTTATGTCCTCTTTTGTGAAGAGCTTGATTGCATCGGCAATGAGCTGGAGCAGACCATACTTTCCGCCGACGCGGTTTGGTCCGATTCTGGACTGGATGTCGCTTGCGTACTTTCGCTCAAGCCATACCGCAAACATGGCGGCAACCATTATTCCGCCCATTGCACAGAGTCCAAGGACTCCTCGGATCCACGGACCCCACCAGTTTTCGTTTCCAAGTATGGTGTATAAAATTCCAAGTAGAATGTCCATCTGTTCTTCTAACATTTCTTGCCTCCTACCTGCTTATCTGTCAGCTTCACTGTTGCACGAGTCCATCGACGCAGCGATTGCCGGGACGTCCGCGATATATACGTTCTCAAGCATCGGTGGCAGCCCCTGCATCAGGGCAAAAGCCGGTCCTCTGATCTTGACGCGGTACGGCTTGTCTGTGCCGTCACTCACGATATACATCGCCATCTCGCCTCTCGGGTCCTCGATTGGCACATACGCCTCTCCTGGCGGGACTCTCATCGATGGAGTCCGTCTTCCGTACGGTAGTTCATCAGGGAAGAGTGGTCCCGGTTTCATCTGGTCGAGTGCCTGCTCGATGATCCAGCAACTCTCCTGAATCTCGTTCACACGAACCATTACCCGGTCGAAGATGTCACCGTTCTTTGCGGTCTGCACCTTAAAGTCGATATCCGGATATGTGAGCGTCGGGTAGACCTTGCGCACATCGTAATCGATCCCGCTTGCACGGAGCGCAGGTCCTGTGAGACCGGCTTTTATCACATCCTCCTTTGTGAGCACACCAACGTCAACAGTCCTCATCTTGTAGGTGCGGTCGCTTTCAAAGAGTTCCTTGTACATCTCGCACTTCTCGTGGATCATGGCAAGGACGTCGATCGCTTTCTCGCGCCATCCATCAGGAAGATCCTCACGCACGCCCCCGAATCTTGGGAAGCAGTGAGTGATCCTTGCGCCAGTGATGTCCTCGATCAACCCGAGAACATACTCTCGCTCTCGTATCATGAACAGGAACATCGTGACAAAGCCGAGATCGGTTGCGTACTCGCCGGTTCCAAGCAGGTGGCTCTGGATTCGTGATAGCTCCTGCATGATCACCCTGATATACTGTGACCGTTCAGGCGGCTCGATATCGAGCAACCTCTCAACTGAACTTACGTAAGCCTCGTTGTTTGAGAGCGATGCAAGATAGCAGATCCGATCCGTTACCGGAAGCCCCTGGATGTAGGTCATGCTCTCAAGGATTTTCTCGATTCCTTTGTGTCCATATCCCATGTAGAGCTTTGAGTCCCTGACCGTCTCACCACTGAGCTTGAGATCAATCAGGAACGGTCCTGGTTGGATTGGGTTCTGCGGACCGATGTGAAGCATCATCTCGGTATCGTCGAGATTATATGCCTCTTGCTGTGGCTCATGAATGTATTCGGCAGCCAGTTGCCGCATCCGTTTCTTAACGTCGTGTTTGTTAACCATTTGTGCCACCTACTCCAGATAATGCCTCTCAGAGGGCCACGACTTCCATTCGAGTGGATACTTCTCTTCGACAATGCTTTCCTGATCATCCGAGTACGGGTACTTTGCAGTCGTCTGCGGATACTCAGCATAATCCTTACGAAGTGGATATTCACCCACCATATCGTCAGATAAGACAAGTGGCGTCAGTTCAGGGTGTCCATCGAAGTAGATGCCCATGAACTCGTGTACCTCTCGCTCGTACCAGTTCGCATTCCACCAGACCGGAATTACGGTGTCGATCGATGGGTTATCGTCGCGCACAACGTCTGCTTTCAGCTTCACGATCACAGAATGATCGAACGATGCGATGAAGTATACGACCTCAAACTTGTTCTCGTCCGGGAAATCGAGACTCGTGATCCCTGATAGTCTGTTGAATTGTAGATTATCTTTTAAGTACGAGCAAATGTCAACGATTCGACCCTTATCGGCGTTTGCACAGACTATGTGCGGCGGCTGCGAATCGATCAGAGCGTCCGTAACGGCGCCTGAGAACTGAGATTTCAACGAATCAAGTACTGTCGTTCCGTCCATCTCATTTCACCCCGTACATTGTGCCCTTGTCGGTCTTCGCCTTGATCTTCTTCTGGAGTTCTATGAACCCCTGGATCAATGCCTCGGGTCTTGGCGGGCATCCGGTGATATAGACATCAACCGGAAATATCTCGTCGATGTTCTGCAGCGTGTTGTACGACTGGTAGAACGGTCCACCACTTATTGAGCAGTTGCCCATACAGATCACCCATTTGGGCGAAGGCATCTGTTCGTACAATCGTTTCAGTGCCGGGAAGTACTTACGGACGATGTACCCACTGATCACCATCACGTCCGCATGTCGCGGCGAACATCTCGGAATGATTCCGAATCTATCGGTGTCGTAGTGGGAACAACCCGCAGCGATCATCTCGACGCCACAGCACCCCATCGGCTGGGTCATGAACCAGAGCGAATTCTTCCGTCCCCAGTTTATGACATCCTGCGCCGGCGATTTCTTGAGAAACTCGTGAATCGCGCCCGTCGTGGTGGTTATAACCTGCATTGGTGTTCTAATGTCTTTTGGCATAATAACCTCCTTTTAACGCATCCATGTGAACGCGCCTTTCTTCCATGCGTAAATATCTCCAATAACCAGTGCGATGATAGAGAATATAGTCATCGCAACGACTGCCACCATGGTAAATCCGGGAATCGCTTCCAGAACTACCGGACTCTTATAACAAACCGCCCACGGATACACAAAAAGAATCTCGACATCAAAAAGCACAAAAACGATCGCAAGTAAGTAATACGAAACGTTGAATCGCACCTGTGCTTCACCTATCGGATCTTTTCCGCCCTCGTAGGTCGTGTTCTTGAATCTGGCAGGGTTTCTCGGAGTGATCTGCTTTACAATGAACAAGATGACGAACGGTATGATCAATGCCAAAATGAGCATCACTACAATCGGTATGTAGTCCAGTATCGCATCCGTCATCGTGTCAACCTCCTAATCATATCTTCAAGCCTCCTTTAGTATACGCTTATGATATCCAGTCATAATCGACCTATATTGTCACGTTTCTATGACTGTACCATAGTATAAAAGGTTTATCATATCAAGATGCGGACAACTTGTCGGACGCTGTGGCGGATTTCAGTTGATGGGAAAAAGATTAACAAGGGATGTGTTGCTCTGGTAATATGTAGCATATTTCCACGTCCGAGCATATCAGGGGTTAGGGAGTTACCCGCTCCCGCCGACCATCGCGCGGCTTACAAGAATGTGTGGCGAGCCATCGCTTACAGGCACTGCCTGCCCGCTCTTCCCGCACCTGCCCGAATGAAACGCAAGATCGTCTCCGACTGCTGTTATGTTCTTTAAGATCTCAAGCGTCTGCCCGGATAGCGAGACGTCCCGCAGCATCTCGCAGATCTCGCCATTCCGCACCACATACCCGAGTTCGGCATTGAACTGGAAGATCCCCTCGCCTGTGTTGACCTGCCCGCCGCGTGATCCTTTGAGGTAGACTCCATCCATCAGTTCCTCGATTATCTCCTCAAAACTCCTATCGCGGTTTGCGATGAACGTGTTGCTCATTCTCGGTATTGGGATGGAGCACCCTTGCGCACGCGCGTTTCCGCCACTACTACTCATACCGTCATCACTGCCACCGCCACTGCCGCCACCAAGCCTGCCCGCAGTCTCTCGCGAGTGCAGATACGAGGAGAGCACACCGCGATCGATCAGCGTCGTCCGTTTCGCAGGTACGCCTTCCGCATCGAACGGATAGTACCCGTACTCGTGCATCGTCGGGTCATCGTAGACCGTGACGTGCTGCGATGCGATCTGCTCCCCTATTTTACCGGCGAGGATCGAGGAGTTCTCAAGCACCAGATCCGCCTCCGCGGCATGTCCGACCGCCTCGTGGATGAAGACACCTGCAAGTTCCGGATCGAGCACGCATGGCATGATCCCGCCCTCTGGCTGTCGTGCATGTAGCAGTTCTGCCGCGGTTCTACCTGCCTTCTCTGCAAGCGCAAGAACATCGTATTTTTTGAACAACTCGTAACCGCAGACGCCGAATCTGCTCTTCCTTCCGGACTGGTACGTCGCGCCATCGGATGCGACCGCGGTGATGCCAAAACCGGTACGGAACGTTTCGTGCTCGAGATCGATCCCTTCCGAACTCTGGTACCGGACTTTGGCGAATGATTCGGAATAGACAGCAGTTGTGCTGGTGACGCCATCGGTACCTGCATGCCGCTCGACATCCTTGATCAGTTCGATCTTCTCCTCGATCGGGACGTCTCTTGGATCTTCTTTTACGGTTAACTCTACCGGTGCCGCCGCTTCTCCGATCGGAGCCAGATGCACCGCATCTCTCGGAACGGTCCTGTTGATGCTTGCAGCGAGTTCCTCTGCCGACCGCAGTGCCTGATCAAGGTTTGCCAGATCATCCGTCGTCACAAAACCCCACGAACCCCCTGAGAGTGCACGGATGCCCGCGCTGCTCGTAAAATTGTTTGTTATCTCCTCGATCTTCCCGTTATCGAGCACGATGCTGGTGGAATACCCGGACAGGATTCGGATATCGTAAAAATCACAACGCATGATCTGTACCTTCTTTGCTGATGCGCATAAATCTTTGGGGTGCAAAGTCCGGACAGTAGATGCGCCGACCGGGGATCGAACCCGGACTTGGGGCTTGGAAGGCCCCAGTCATAGCCATTAGACCATCAGCGCTCTCGTGGTATATCGATACTTGAGGATTTAATACTATCGATCATCCGGGAGTTTTACAGTGTCATTCCGGAAGGTGATGCAATTCGGGTCTTCAGAGTCGATAAAAGAAGTGAGGTTCATGGGCGCTTAAAAGAAGTGAAAATCTCCCGCGGATCCGCGATCTCCCCTGCAAGCGCAGTTGCAGCAGCAGTCTCAGGCGACGCAAGATAGATGAACCCGCCAGTCCCCATCCGCCCTTTGAAGTTGCGGTTGGCTGTCGAGAGGCAGACCTCACCCTCGCCGAGCACGCCCTGATGCGCACCAAGACACGGTCCACATCCGGGCGGGAGTATCACTGCGCCCGCCGAAATCAACGTTTCCACAACTCCGGCGTGAACTGCCTGCAGGAGCACCGATCTGGATGCGGGCGCAACGACTGTACGCACGCAGACCTTCTTTCCGTCAAGGATATCTGCCGCCGCCTTGAGATCCTCAAACCTGCCGTTCGTGCACGATCCGATAAAGACCTGATCGATATGCGTCCCCTCGACCTCGTCTACCGGCTGCACGTTATCGACAGCATGAGGGGTTGCTACCTGCGGGGGAATATCAGACACATCGAAGAATAACTCATCAGCATAAGCTGCATCAGAATCGGCGTAAACAGGCGAATGATCATCGCCTTTACTTTCACCGTTGCGTTCGCTTCCGCGCCTTCCAATAAAATCGAATGTCTTCTCATCAGGGGGTACGATGCTCGCCTTTGCGCCCATCTCCACACCCATGTTACAGAGCGTCATCCTGCCTGACATCGAGAGATTATCGATCGTTTCGCCGTAGTACTCGACCGCTTTGTATGTTGCGCCCCCTGCGCCGACTTTGCCGATGATGTGTAGTGTCATGTCCTTTGCGCTCACCATATCAGGGAGCGCGCCGTCCGCCGTGATCCTGATCGACTGCGGCACCCTGAACCAGAGCTTTCCTGATGCAAAGACCTCAGCCATCTCGGTTGCGCCGATCCCGGTCCCAAACAC
>JAYEFK010000231.1:0-13157 GCA_034658575.1 Methanobacteriota archaeon | reverse complement strand
ACACCATCTCGACATGCGGTCCCTCTGCCAGTTCGTGCAGACGGCTGCGAGGGATATGAAGCGCGGTTGCATCGATGATGCTGTAATCATACTTCACTCTCGATCCAGCCGGGGGAGAGTCATGAACCCGGTCATAGAGCACGATCACATCCACACCAGCATCCGCGGTCGCGTGCAGCCCAAACTCCAGTGAATCATCGATCTTATTGTTGTTCGTATCGATGTTCCCTGCTGCGCCGGATGCGATCAGGAGAATGAATAACAGATGGATCAGCAACCTCGCCATCTCATCTCTCCACTTTTCCACTCTTCTTCAGAACGACCCTCTCCTTTTCCGTATCGTCAAACCAGAGCTCAAGCGTTTTCACGTTTCTATCAGATACCACCTTTCAGATAATAGTGTTTTATGTACCTTTGGGTAGTTACCATAAATTCAGGTCCCGGACCTCGCATGCATCTTCGCAACAACATCTCTCCGGCTGATGAACCCGACCAGATCCTCATCCAGGTTAAGCACCGGAATCCCGCCGTACCCGTACTTAAGCATGAGATTCACAACATCGGGGATGTTGGAGTTCGTGTACACAGTCCTGACGCCGCGGCTCATGATATCCACGGTCAGGAGACTCTTGACTCTGGTATCCTGTTGATTGGCAGTGACCAGATCACGGATCGAACGCATCGCTTTTGCTATATCCTTCTCGGTTATGATGCCGACCAGCTGGTAATCCTCGAGCACAGGGAGACGCCCGATGTTGTGATCCATCATCGTCCGCCGCACATGAACGACGCGATCTCCGGGCGAAGCAGTGATTGCTTTATTCATAAATTCCGCAGCAAATCCAAAGACGGTCTGGGTCTTAAGAATCTCCTGCGGCGTGATCCAGCCGAGAATCTCATCATTATCCTGTACAATAAGGATGCCTCTCTGCTCCTGTAAAATTGATATGGCATCGTTCACATCCATATCCGGAGGAACCACTGTGCACGCATCGCTGACCGCAGTGGCAACATGAAGCGAGGATGCTGGCAGCCCCGCTTTTCTGCTCGTATGGAGCGTGCTTCTGCTCGTACCGAGCGCACGCGCAATATTTCGCATGGTCAACACACCGCGAAGTTTGCCCTTGCTCGTAACCATCAACCGTCTCGTATCATACTTATCCATCAGATCCAGTGCGCGAGACAGATTTTCTGATTTTTCGATGCGCACCGGCTCCACCATAATATCGCATACATTCATGATTCTTCTCCCATAGTATTTATCGCTTGCAACATACTATCCTGATCCAGGATTCCGACCACATCATTCTCGTTATCTACAACAACGATGCTGGCAATCCGCTCATCAACCATCATGCGTGCCGCATCGGTTGCAAGCCCATCCCCTGCTGTCGTTACCAGCGGCACGGACATAATATCCTCTGCAATAACCGGAAGTTCATGGACTCTCATACCTTTGCGCGGGGCAGATGTGCACGCAAACGTCAGGTTGGAGTTGGTGATCATACCCACCGACTTTCCGCCGTATTCGAGAACCACAACCCGATCCACCTCCTCATCCCACATCATCTGCAGGATGTGGCTGAGCGAGTGGTGTTTGTGGACGGTTGCAACGAAGTCGGACATAATCTCACTGGCGCGTATATCGGCGGTTATCCGGGAAAAATATTCGATCATATCCCGTTTGGTGATGATCCCACATAGATCTCCTCTCACATCATCACGAACTGCAAGACTGCCGATATCGTTCTCAAGCAGCAGTTCGGATGCCTGCCATAAGCTGGCGTCGGGATATATGCTGATCAACGACTTTGTCATGACCAGCTGCACAGGAATCTGATCGATCGGACGTCTCCGCCACTGCGGCTCTGCCTGATCGAGTCTGCGCCCGATATCGGATTCGGTGAGTATGCCTACAGGTTCGTCGTGCAGTATCACAAGGAGCCTGCTGATCCTGTGGCGGAGCATTAGATTGCGCGCCATTGAAATTGGCTCTCCGGGCGTAATTGCATACACCGGAGCACTCATTATGTCCTTAACTCGCATAGCTCATTGTCTTTAAGTGGTTAGTACTCGTACAAAATCTCTTTCCGTCAACATTCCGGTAAGAACACCGTCGTCGATGATTGGAAGCGAACCTACACCGTTTTCAGCCATCATCTCGGCAGCACCGCCGATATCCCGATCCGACGTGGTCCAGACAATATCCCGGCTGACAAGCGTATTTACAGGTACGCTGAGCGCATCATCGATGCCGGTTGCTCCCTTTGTCAGTGCCTCGCCGCTGCCAAGGAACCGCAGTATATCAAAAGCGGTGACGATTCCGAGCAGGATATCGTTCTTAACGACCGGAAGGCGTCTGAATCCGTTATCGATCATCAGTTTACCGACAGTCCCGATCGGAGCATCCGGCTCAACAGTCACCACATTCGTCGACATGTAATCGGCTATACTGGTGCCGATCTTGATGCCTGCGACCAGCTGCATGAAATCCTGTTCGGTAACGATTCCAGAGACTCGCTCATCCTTGTCCATGACCGGCAGGTATCCGACGTTCGCATCTTTCATTAGTTTCAGAGCGTCCTTGATTGAGGAGTCTGTGTGCAGGTATGCAACATCGGTCTCCATAATCTTGCGTACCTCCTCGTTGACCGCAGCCAGTATGTTGCCATCGAACCGATTGGTGACAAGAGAATGCCTCGGTCCACCGCACAGAAAATCAACGATGTCCCTGCATACGATGATGCCTCTTAATTGCTGCGTGCCTGCATCAGCGATCGGGATTCTTCTGAATCCATGATTCAGCATCGTTTTGACGGTGCTCATGATCGTTGTGGTCGGCGGAACCGTCACAACGTCCTCTGTCGCTATTGCGAGTATGTCGCCGTGGTGTATAGCGGCACGTGCGTTAATTTTATCGCCGCCTCGATCCAGTGCGCCTCCAACCATCGTTATGCGCGGTTTCGTTGTTTGTTGTCTTTTCATTACATCACCAATCAAATCACGTGTGATCATGATTGTCGCGGTGCATTTAAAGCTTACTACACTTGTACCACCAATCACCTCTTACGGATCATGCAGTGTGTGGTAAGATGTCCAATCATTTAAAGGTATTGGACGGATTGGGGTTGTCAACTTGCACTGCCAACACCAGCACCTAACACCAACATCTATATCAGTGTAACATAGAGTGGAAGACCGCCATAGTTTGGAAGGAGGTACCCGGATCAAGCAGATTGCACTGATCACAGATGATTTCTCGCTCCACCAATCGATCATCTCTGAGATACGGTCGAGAAATCTTAAGATTGCGACGTTTCGAGTCGGTGAAGAGATACCTGTACGTATCGGAGTTGCGATCACCACTGAACCAGAGACCGGCGCGATCGACCTCGATCCTGATCACATTGTTATAGCAGGTCCCGCGGAGCGTGCTGATACAGTCGTGGATCGCGCGATTATGAAACTGTGGGATATCAAGGATGTTAGTATCATCATAGGGATCGATCCGGGCGAGCGCACAGGCATTGCTGTGCTCGCTGAAACTGTAGTGATCTCTACCTACTGCGTCCCGATGGCGGATGTCTACCAGACGGTGCTTCGAATCATGGAGTCCGTGCATCCGGAGCACGTGATCATCCGCATCGGACACGGAGCACGGCTGATCAGAACCCAGATCGTCAATTCGCTGACCAAACTCGGAGAATACATAGAACTGGTGGATGAGACCGGAACCACACCTGCCAAGGGCAGGGATCCTGACATACGTGCGGCAATCAGAATCGCACATCTGAAAGGCACGCCGATCGGGGAAAAGTTCATAACCCCTTCGATTGGCGAGATTCGGTCGATTCAGGATCAGAGCAGGGAGAAAACAGGAGGCGAACTGACGATCTCGCGTGCTCTTGCCGAAAAGGTTGCTACCGGTGAATTGACCCTCGAAGATGCGATTTTGATACAGAAGGGAGAGAAATGAAACCTTGTCAAACGCATCTGTCCGACAAAACTTTATACCGACGAATAGTTAACTATTACAGTAACAAAATACGCAGTTACACAAGATACGTAATTACGGTGGTTGCAAATGGGCATAATTAAAAAGATCAGAAAGAACCTCTCTTCGGCGTTTAATAAGATATTCAAGCGTGGGAAGATATGCAGGATCGGCATATACGGTCCTCCGAACGCTGGCAAGACCACGCTTGCGAACAAGATCGTGCGGGACTTTACAGGGGATGTGGTCGGCTCGGTCTCTGATATCGCGCACGAGACGAGAAGGTCGCACCGCAGGGAAGGCGTGACCATCGAGTCAAACGGTGCTTCCATTACGCTGGATATCGTGGACACTCCAGGGCTTGCGACGAAGATCGATTTTCAGGATTTCATGGCAAATGGACTTTCCGAGGACGAATCGAGGCGGCGGGCAAAGGAAGCCACTGAAGGAGTTATAGAGGCGGTAAGATGGCTCGACGATCTCGAAGGTGTGATTCTGGTGATGGATGCTACCGAAGACCCGTTCACACAGGTAAACGTCACTGTGATCGGCAACATGGAGGCGCGCAAGCTTCCGCTCCTGATCGCTGCAAACAAGATCGATCTCGACAATTCTGCCCCCTCCCGCATTAGAAGCGCGTTCCCGCAGCATCCGATGGTGCCGATCTCAGCGCTTAATGGCGACAACATCGATGTCCTGTACGAGAAGATCGCAGAGCATTTCGGGTGATTTCGATGAAAGGCATACAGATGGATCTGGTCTCATCGGATAAGCTCAACCGGCTCTCATCGGTTGAGAAGATTCGTATGATCCTTGATGGCGTGGAGAACGGAAAGATCATCGTCCTTGAGAGAGGGCTAACTCCGCAGGAGGAGACGAAGCTAATCGAGGCGACGATGACAAAGATAACCCCAGGCGAGTTTGCTGGCATCGAGATCGAGAGCTATCCCGGAGCTGTGCACCAATCGTGGTTTGACAAACTGCTCAAGAAGCCGATCGACCGAGCCCGCTTGACCGTGATCGGACCTGCTGATCAACTGAAGATGCTGAAGCGGAACCAGGACGTGATCAGCGCGATGGTGTCTGCGAGGTGAATGTGGTGGGTAGAGAGATATGTATGCGAAGTAGGTTCGGACATACAAAACATTATACCCATAGAATCTTTGAATGATAGGTATAGGTGTGATGGCAAACAAAGTACTCATTTATAGAAAGATATTTGATGAAGCTCATGAGTATCTACTTTCATTTGATCATATTGATGAAAACATGCTTGACAAGCACATTAATGGTTGGAAAGAATGCAAAAACCAATCTGTGCAAGATTTGTTGTGGGGGATGTTAGAATCCGTTTCTAATAAACTAGGCATGCCACATACGATTGGCGACATCAAAGAACTAAGACCGTTTTTAGAAGACTTTATTCCACCACGAATTATTGAGAAATATGATGACGACTGGAAGGGATTATTTACGACAATCGAGAATAACTATGAACCTCCTGGACGAATGACAATCGATAACCCTAAAAGTTACTGGGTTATCTTCTGCAAGTCGGTTTTTTCAGCATCACATTTCCTTTCCCGATTTTCTAACTTGGAAGAGTTTGATAATTTTGTTTCGCAGTTTTATCTGAACGAATATACTCGTGTTGCCCTTCCGCTTCTGCTTGAGAAGGAAGTATTTGGATTGGGTTTTGCTTTGGCTTGTGATTTTCTGAAAGAGAATGGTTATCCCAAATTTGTGAAACCGGATGTTCACATCAAAGCGATATTTAACGGCATAGGCATAAGTAAATCCGATTTGGATTATGACGTTTTTAAAGATGTCATCAGATTTTCTGAAGATATTAATGAATTGCCTTATTGTGTGGATAAGCTCTTTTGGCTAGTTGGAAGTGGTCGCTTTTATTTGGATGAAGTGAAAATCAACACAAGTCGAGATGAATTTATTGAGATGATTAAGCAGGAATTTAGAGACGAATTATGATTCTATGGAGTGTAACGGAGTGTATCTGGATTCGCTACGGGCTTGCGCCCTTGCCCCTTCGGCAACATCGCATACGCGGGGAACTTCATACAAAAAAGGAAAAACACCAACGATAAGAGGATAAGTATCATGTCTTCAACAGTTGTAAGCCAAATTGAAAGAACAATCAGCCACCTATCTCATGACGAACAGTTGTGGTTGATCGAACAACTTGCCCATAACCTACGAAAAGTAGAAAGCGATGCAGCTGAACAGACTGCTTTCGAGAGCCAGCTTGCTGAGATGGCAACGGATCCGGAGATTCAAGCCGAGTTGCAAGAGATCGATAGAGAGTTTGCCGCAACGGAAGCGGATGGATTGGAGAGTTGACAATGACCGTTCATCGCGGAGAGATATATTTTGTCAACTTGAATCCTGTTAAAGGACGAGAGCAAGCAGGGCAGCGTCCGGTTTTGGTTTTGTCTGTAGATACCATCAATAAACTACCTCTTGTGGTCACGGTTGTTGTTGGGACAAAAGGCGAAAACGTTTCCCGTGATTATCCTACAAACGTCCGCATATCTCCGGAAGAAAGTGGTCTGCCGATAGAGACGGTCTTCCTATGCTTTCAGATTCGCTCATTGGATACCAAACGGTTTTCCGGAAAACCGGCAGGCAAGCTTTCAGATAAGATGTTGAAAAGGATTGAGATAGCCGTTCGTCACTGTCTTAGTCTGTAACAAATGATATGATCAGTATCATGTGGAAAGATCCCTTATCTGCTCAATAAAAAATTCTGTGGCTACAAGTTCAAATTTCATTGCAGGGCTTTGATGATATCATCATGGTCCCTTATTTTGCCTTTCTCAATGGAGAACGTCAATAATTTTTCGATCAGATCAATCTCTTTTCCAGAGAATGTTTCATCATATCTGTTATCCCTGATCGCTTCAAGAATAAATTCCTGAATATTCCGGTAACCATAATTATCGACATACTGTTCGGTAGCTGATTGTAATTTGGGGGGAAAACGTATGTTTATCTGCGGATTTGCATGAGTCATAGATACCGATGTGCATCTATTGGTATTTGATGGTATCTTTTGCTTTTGCGTTTCAAATTTCGGCGCTGCATTTAAATTTATGCGCCAATCAGCGCACCCACCGCCGCCGCCATCAATTTCTCGCCGTCGGTCTGCGATTGTTTTCTGCGAGGTGGTCTTGTGGTTGAGTCATTGCTTGTGCGTAGTAGAGATGGAGGGATCGCGTGGTTGGAGGGACACAAACCATATATAGTTGAATCACGATTAGTCTAATTATGATTCAACAATTCATCGACAGGGAAGAGGAACTCGCATTCTTGAGCAGCCATCTCGATGGACCGAAGCCCCAACTTCTGATCATCTACGGGAGGCGCCGTGTCGGAAAAACCGAACTGCTGGTACGGTTTATGCGCCGCAATCCTGATGTGTCATCGATCTACTTCCTTGCCGGGCGCAAGAGGTGGGCTGAGAACTTAAGAGAACTTCGGAACAAGATGGCAGAGGCACTCGGCGATGATCTCTTTGCACGGGTCGAGTTTTCAGACTACATCGAATTATTCAGCGAGTTCTCAAAACGGTACAATGAGCAGATAATAATCACAATCGACGAGTTCCCATATCTGCACGATCCGAAACATGACATCGAATCAATGTTCCAGAAAATATACGATGAAATCCTATCGAAAACAAAAATATACCTTATACTGTGTGGATCAAGTATTGCGATGATGGAATCAATGCTCGGTTACGCAAGCCCGCTATACGGACGAAGAACCGGACAGTTCCTCGTAGAACCGATTGGATTTGCAGATTCCATCAAGTTTTTCCAGAAATACGATATCGAAAGTAGAATAAAAACTTATGCAACACTCGGCGGCATTCCATTCTATCTTAAGATGTTTGACGACCGGTATGAAGTCATAGAGAATATAGAGCGGACAATGCTCAATAAAGGTTCGGTTCTATATCGAGAACCAGAGTTTTTGCTGCGAGAAGAGTTAAGAGAGCCCAGAAATTATTTTTTAATCCTTAAAGCGATCTCTTTCGGCAACACAAGGTTTTCACACATCCTGGATGCAACTAACATGGATAAGGCTATAGTCTCGAAGTACCTCGATATTCTAAGCGACCTGCGGATCATCAGAAAGAGCATACCTGTGACGGTGAAGCGTGAGAAGACACGGGACATCCGGTATTATTTTGAGGATAATCTATTCAAATTCTGGTTCAAATTCGTGTACCCGAACGAGGGGCTGATCGAGTCGGGGGATATTCCAACTGTAATCAGATTGATCGAGTCGCAATTCGATTCTTATGTTGGTTTTGTCTTCGATGATGTTTCAAAAGAGTTTCTATACCGGATAAGACCGGATCTACCTTTCCGGTTTGAAAAAATCGGAAGATGGTGGCACAAAGATGTGGAAATTGACCTGATCGCCTTAAACGAGCAGACGCGTGAGATGATGCTTGTTGAGTGCAAGTGGCAGAAGAAGAAAACTGGTGTGGACGTTCTTGAGAATTTGATGGCAAAGGTTGATCATGTTAAGTGGGGTTTTGGCAGGCGGAGAGACTATTTCTGCGTAATCTCAAAGTCGGGGCTCTCCGCGGAGGCAGATGCGTTTGCACAGGAGAACAACATCTTGAGTTTTGATCTGACTGATATGGAGCGCGTATTTGCACGGTAAGCAATGTATCATCAGCGCCGCGATGGCACTGATCATTGTTGTCAGCGGATGCGTGACCCGCTCAGACCATACCAAACGTCAGGAACGCGCCAAGTACAACCAGGATTATTCCGGTCACCAGCCGTATCAGGGCTCTTTTCTCCTTCCTGAACCGGTCCACCTTTGTCGGACTTAACCCAACGACGATAGCGGTTCCGATTATCAGTATGGGTAGAGTCGCTCCAAAATTATACATGCATAAATATATGATACCTTCAAGTTCCGCTTTCTGTACCGCGATGAGGTTTAGTATCGTCAGGTAGATCGCACCACGCACGGTGCTTTCACAAGCGAGAATAGAGCACCCAGACCCAGTGCGGAGAGGACGCTATTCTCCTTGACCATCCGTTCCATCATGCCTTTCACAAACCTGGAACTCTCGAAGAGCGATTTCGCCTTTATTTTTATGTAAAAGTAGTCGTAGACGTGCATGATACCCAGTGCTATGGTGATCGCGCCGAGAACGAGGTTTAATGAACGTAGATCGCTTGCAAATGACAAAAGCCAGATTCCAGTCAGGAGATACACCAGAAAGATCCCGAAAGAGAAGAAAACAATGAATTTCATGACCTCGAGCTTCTTTTCGGTATTCGACAGTATCATCGCCGCCATGAAAGCCACCACTGCAAAGAGGCACGGATTTGCCCCTGCCACGAGTCCTGCCAGAAACACCGTAAACAAAGTCAGCACTACCGATATTTGAATGATTGCCGTATTCGAAACCGCACTTTTCTCTGCGTCCCCGCTTCGGTATCTTATCTGTGCGCCTTCTATCTTATGATTTCCCGAGTGCGCGTTCGGATCAATATAATCCAGATAAGTTATGTTTCTCGCCTCTCCTGGCAATAGCGTCCCGTTCCATACAGTTTCGCCTTCTATTATGCTGAAAAAATCAGGATAACTGTCGATCAGGATCTCATCCGTCGTTATATTCTTCTTGTTTTCCATAGAGATCGTTACCGTAACGTTCTCGCCGGGATTTAGCTTGACAGGACTGATCTCCTTATACACCTCGATCTCGGGCTCATAAAGCGCGTTATTTATCGAACTTACGAGAAGATATTCCAGTTTTGAAAGATTGTTTCCGTAATCGCTGTACAGTATGATCTCCCTCTCCTGCACCACCATCGAGGGCACCTCGACAATCCCGTAGCCATCCATCATCTGAATTCCGGCAGCCGCGTTGGAATTGTATTCGCTAACGAGTATCTGGTCCCCGAACTCTCCTTCGATCCGGTCCAGTACCCTCTCAGCAGCCTCGCAGTGCGAACATTCCGAATCAAAGAAGTATTACGCTCACTTGCCCGCCTGCAGCACCTGCTGTAGCTGTAAGCGTTACTATCAAAAATGCGGCGATGACCACAGCCGCAGCGATCTTCCTATGCTTATAGCCAGCCATGCGTCTACTGTTTCAGGACGACGCTGCACGTCGAGTTTCCTACCGTAACGTTACCGTAAACCACCGAAGCGTTGAAATGATATGTTCCCTCGGATATGCCTGAGCAGGATGAGCACGCAGGCATCTTGTATGCGAACGTCGCATTGTTAATCCCGCGGGTGAGGTTTGTCGTGGTCTCCTTAAAGAGCATGTTCTTGCCACGCTTGTTCGTGATTCCTGACACATTGGCGTAGACCCCGCTCACGTCCGTTGCTGATTTGAGTACCACTGTGATGTTCATGATCTCGCCTGAGTGGTACGTGCCCTCCTCTGTGGTTACGTTATCGATCTCTACCGAATCGACGATGGGTTCGGTTACGCATCCGGTGAGCAGCACTGCCATGCAGATCAAAACTCCTGCGGTTATCAGTCTTTTTATATGTTTCATCTGTTCACATCTATCGTCTGTAACAATAATTAATACATCCCACTGACACTGTCTGAAAATTCGAGTGTTTTTCGCCGAGATGCAGCCCTCTCCATCATATCAACAGTCCAAGCCAGCCAAACATCCCCATCATCTTAAGCCCCATATACACCATCACAGCGATGAAGACATATCTCAGTTCCTTCGCGGGCAGTCTGTGTGCAGCCATGACACCGACCTGCGCCATCGGTACGCTCGTTACCGCAAGTGAAAGACATGATACGAGATTCACATACCCGATCGAGTACGCAGGCAGACCCTCGACTCCGAGCCCGTTGACGGCATAACCGATCACGCCGCCGATGCTCGTTGCTATCATCACCACATTCGATGTTCCAATTGCCAGATGCATCCTGAACTTGAGCAGAAGCACCATCACTGGAATCATCAATACGCCGCCACCGATCCCGACGGTACCTGACACGATGCCGATCGGAAATCCACAAGCCACCCAGAGAAGCGGGCTATCCTTCGGCTCTTCCGTAATCGCTGAAGGCTTCGCGGTGAGCATCCTGATGGCACTTGCAAGGATCACTATGCCAAATGAAACCGTCAGCACCCCTGCAGGCAGATGCGCCGCAATCGTAGCGCCGATCACTGCGCCAGCCGCGCTTGCAATGCCCAGAAAGATGCCAGCCCGCCACCAGACCGCGCCCCTCCTGCTGTGCCCCACTGCGCTGCTCGCAACGGTTGGCAGCACAACAAGGAGATTCGTCCCAAACGCAAGCAGGATCGCGATATCCCGAGGAACGCCCATCGCCTGGAATAACCAGAACTGCACCGGAACCATGATGAAACACCCGCCGACACCGAGCAGTCCGCTTGCAAGCCCGACTGCGATGCCTGTGATTGCGAGTATGATTATTGCTGTTATCAGATCCGTCTTCTCACCTCAGTCCCCAATCGTGATGCACTGCCGGCTTGCCCGGATGCACGGATATGTACAGTGACGAGTGAAAAAGCAAGACAATCATTTCCGCCCCACCATCACTACATAGTTCAAAGCTACCAAACCCATTGTTCCGATCCTGCTTTTCATGATTTACCACATTTTATATAAGGCGGCGGCGCATTTAACGTTTCTGTTCCGACGGGTTGCCAACTGGTCCGGACGAACCCAACTCGTTTAATACCATTCGCCACATAGTTTCCACAATGAAGATCGTAGGCGTTGGTGCAGGCAGGAATCTGTTGACCGCAGAGGCGGTCGATACAATCGAGAACGCATCCGTGGTCTACGGATCGAAGCGTGCGATAGAACTTGCGAAGGCTCATATCCGGAGCGATTGCCATGAGATCGAGGACTATAAGAGGATTTCAGAACTGCCTGATGGTGCAGTGGTACTCTCGACAGGCGACCCAATGCTCTCCGGTCTCGGACGGTTTGCAAAAGCGGATGACACGATCGTGCCCGGGATCTCATCGATGCAGATCGTGTCTGCAAGACTCAAGATCGAGCAGACCGAGCTTGCAGCGGTGACAGCCCATGCACGCGATATCAATCGCGCAAAGGAGCTGATCCTATCCGAACTCGAACTTGGCAAGACCGTCTTTGTCCTTCCTGATGCGCGGTTTGATCTACAGGAGGTCTCGAAGTTCCTGCTGGATCACGGGTTTTCGATCCCTGTTGCGGTATGCGAGCAGGTGGCGTACCCTGATGAGCGGATCGCGGTCGGTACAACCGAGAACCCTCCCGAAGCCCGCGCAGATCTCTTCTCTGTCGTGATCGGCGGCGCAATAAACCGCGGCGACCGCAAGATGGTTCTGGGGGTACTCGGACCTGCAGGCACATTCAGCGAACAGGCAGCGAAGAGATGGAGTACCGAGCCGCTTGAGTTTGTGTATTTCAGTGACGTCGGCGAGATTGCGGCTTCCGTTGGAAAACGGGTAGATTTCGGAGTTGTTCCGGTAGAGAACTCGCTCGAGGGGTCAGTCGGGGCAACGCTCGATGCGCTGCTGAAGTACCATGTAACGATCGTCGGCGAGATTATCCTTCCGATACAACACTCCCTGCTTGCAAAAAGCGAGACCGCGCCCATCAAAACGATCATCTCGCATCCACAGGCTATCGCCCAGTGCAGGCAGTTTTTGCAGAGGCATTTCAACGATGCAGAGATTCGGGTGGCTGCAAGCACAGCGCACGCCGCGGAACTCGCATCGGATCAGGACGGGATTGCAGCAATCGCATCCGCGGATACCGCGCTGAGATACGGGCTTAAAATACTTTTTGAAGAGATTCAGGACGTCGATGAGAATCATACCAGATTTATCGTGCTCGGAACCACTGTCCCGCCGCCAACCGGGCAGGACAAGACATCGATCATCGTGGATCTGCACAAAGACCGTCCAGGTGCACTTCACGAACTGCTTGGCAAGTTTGCATCGCGCGGCATCAACCTCACGAAGATCGAGTCACGCCCGACCAGGAAGGCACTCGGGGATTATCTCTTTTATATCGACTTTCAGGGGCACATCCACGACGGCAAGATACATGATGCGGTGCGGTCGATCGAGGGGACGGTTGCAAGGTTAAAGGTGCTCGGGTCGTACCGGCAGGCGTGAAA
>JAYEFK010000230.1:0-3221 GCA_034658575.1 Methanobacteriota archaeon | reverse complement strand
CTAAGTCCTCTCTTATTCTTATAATTTGTTGTTTTGTTTCGGGCGCGTATTTTCTTGATGACCCTTTTTCCCAGCCCCGGTTGTCCATCAATAGCTCTCTTTCATCCATCCGCACCCATTTACCTGCACTGTCTTTGCTCACAAGCAGATGGCGCGCTATTTTACGGTTACTCCATCCGTTCTCGTGTAGTTCTTTTGATTTTTTACGTTTTGAGATTAATAATTCTTTATTCATTTTAAACACTTATTTTATACATGGGCTGTTTTATATAAGCTTTGCTTCACATATAAAGTGTCCTACTTTCATTTGAAACATAACCACGATTTTTTCACAAAAAATCGAGTAAAAACTGCCCTCCGGGTGGGGCTTGTAGCAAAGCGGTATAAACTCTAAAGTTTCTTATGGCGATAGCCCTAAGAGCAAAAGGAGATCCAAAATGCAAGTTTACATCATTAGCACACTTGCTTAGAACATGCTCAATATCGTGTGGAAATCCGCATAAAACCACGAGATTACACGAGACTAACACAGAAATCTCGTGGAAATCTGTGTAATCTTGTGGTTAAAATCCTAAAACCCACAGCTTATTGAGCAAGTACCTTGCTTACAGAGGATTTCTTGAAAGAATGTTTCAGGGAGATTAAGAAAGGTAAATCTCCCGGTATTGACGGAGTAACAGTAGGATAATGCCTTCGGCGATGCTTCGCATTACGCGAAGAAACTGGACGAGAATATCGCAAATCTGGTGGCAAGGCTCAAAGTAAAGCAGTACAAGCCTCAACCGGTCTTGCGCGTCTACATCCCGAAGCCAAACGGTGATAAAAGACCTCTCGGAATACCCGCCATCGAGGACAAGATTGTTCAGATGGCACTGAAGAAGATTCTCGAATCTATCTTTGAGCAGGACTTTATAGACACATCGTACGGTTTCCGCCCGAATCGCAGCTGCCACGACGCTCTAAAGAAACTGAACAAAATCATCATGAATGGTCTGGTTCAGGATGGTAAGAAATTTGATTTACCCGAAAGTCATGTATAACATTCATCAACTCTCGGATAAAGTGAATTTTCCTCAACATGAGGTCGGATGGGAATTCTTTCACCACATCCTGCCACATCTTCTCCTTTTCTTCGAGTGTTATCATCTGTACCTCCTCAATCAAAGAAATCCTTCGGTGTTACGATATGGAGTCCGGAAAGCTCTCACAGGAAATTGATATTGTCCACGATTATCCGTGTACGCTCTTTTGCTATATGTTCCATATTCCAGGTCACAAGATAGCCGTCAGCGAGACTGGACCGCTGCCCCGCCTGAAAATGCATCTTCAACGAACCGGGGATGCGTAAGTTTGATGATCGTTTCAAGATTCACTATATCTTCCCGGTTGTAATTCAGCAACAGTTCGAGCGCATCCGCACTGCCGCGTTCGTACTCGTGCCAGAGCCGGACAGCATCAAATCCAGTGATCCCAGTCGTATCCTCGCTACGTGCGATCCCAAGCATCCGCTCGATTGCCTTGAGACCGCCCGTGTAACCGATGCGCCGCAGAGGATACATCAGGTCCGTGTGCAACTGGTCAAATTCGATCTCAGGATACTCGTGCTTGATGAACGGCAGGTCAAAACGTGCGCCGTTATACGTCACCAGAAAATCGTATTTTGCAAACTCATCGACGATGTCGTCAAGGTTGATCCCGCGCACATACGTCTTCGCCTTCCTGCCGTCGTATATCCCGACAACGGTCATGCGGGCATAGTTCGGAGAGAGACCCGTGGTCTCGATGTCCACAAAGGCAATTTTGTCCTTAAAATCGCCGTATGCGCGCCAGTGCTCGGATTTTGGAAGCGATTCCGCAAAGAATCGAGCGTCACGTGCACTGAGGCGCTGCATGGACTCATCGATCCCTGCAAGGATGGTTGTCTTTTTGGCAGCGGATATGGGTATCTCGTCCCGGTGTTCTGCGAACTCGGACCATGTCCTGATGCCGCATGACCATATCCGGTGTTCGATCGTACGCCCGATGCGGGGTATGTGGATGTATGTGCTTGTGAGCATGGTTCTGACCCTTTTTCAGAAGATAATGGCAATCATGTAACTAAAATCTTACTGCGTTACAATGGTTGTGCGGAGGGCTCTTTGTGAACACTTGCGGTAAATTGCCACGACTTTTGAGGTGCACAGAAATATTACATATTGATATAACAAAGGTATCGAGAGGATAACGTGATCTTAAAAAAATATGGCGGAACCGGATCATTCATGGTAGCTTCCCGCCTCTTCGATTGCGAGATGCAACGCATCATCAGAACTGCCGGGGTGAAACCGTGAGCGTGAGTGTTAGAGATGGCGAGCCAGCAACAGGCAGTATGTTTGTGGGGTTAAGCGAACTGATCGATAAACTGGTGTCCAATTACGATATCAGACTGAAGTACATCGAGAGCGGTGATTCGGACCCCTCCTCCTACATCTATGTCTTCACAGCATCCAGGCGTGCCGACCTCTACATCAAGACCCGCCGCGATCAGAACGATCTTGCAAGACTGCTCGTGAGCCACGAGATCGCACACCTGCCGCACATAAACGACCTGATCGCAGGCTACCGCGAGATCACAGGGGCAGAGAAATTAAGCGATGCCGACATCTGGAGCGGGCAGTATCTGGACGCGGGTATCGTGCATTTCGCAACGAACGTCGTCTCTGACTATGCGATCAACCGCGAGATGGATACCTGTGCTTACGATCCGATGGATGCGCTGCTCCTGGACTCGCTTGCAGAATCGAAGAGTGATGATGCCTACACCATAGCGCTGCTCATCCTGCTGTCACGGCATCCGCACACCTTCCCAATGTTTCGCGAGAGGTGTCCGGGCGGAGATAGTGGAGAGGGAGGCGCGAAGAGTGGGAAAAGAGAGCGAGGTGATGGCGGTGGGATCACGGAGAGCACAGAGATCATAGAGGTCATGGAGAGCATCAAAAAACTCGCAGGATCCGACCGGTTCAAACACCTTGCAGGTCTTGTGGCAGATTCGGCAGAGCATCTCACAGAGAAGCGGTTTACAGAGTTTGTCGAGTCGGCATCTGCGCTGGCTGGTGTTCTGAGCTCGGTCTGGCGCTCAGACAACACGCCGTGGCGGATGATGAAGAAGAATACCGATGTGATCCATGAGCGCACGCCGCAGTACATCAAGCAGGAAAAGTTCTGCGAATTTGCGCCAGAGA
>JAYEFK010000229.1:0-3241 GCA_034658575.1 Methanobacteriota archaeon | reverse complement strand
ACCAGAAGGTCGAGACCGAGAAGGTAGGACTCCAGACCGACCTTGCAGAGGCGAATGAGGCGATTGAAGCACTGAACAGGCAGAAAGAAGATCTGCAAAGCGAGGTCGAGACTCTGGATAGGAAATACAAGAACGCAGAGATGGAGAGACTTTCTCTGGCGAAAGACGTTGACAACTATAAGGATACGATCGACCGTCGGGACGAGAAAATCAAGAATATGAGAGCTGAAATTGCAGCTCTTGAAGCAGCAGCATCATCCGAATGACCGCAATCGTCTACCACCCCGATTACCTGCTGCACGATACCGGACGCCACCCGGAACGGAAGGAGCGGTTGATCGCGATCATGCAACTGATAGAGGATGCCGGGATCGATCTGCACAGGATCAAGCCAGAGCTGGCATCCATCGAAGAGATCCGGTATGTCCATGATCCGGACTACATAACAACAGTTAGGGAATACTCGAAACGTGAAATCCAACTCGATCCGGATACCGTTCTCTGCAAAGCCTCGTACAGTGCCGCGCTGCTCGCAGCGGGCGGGATGATCCGCGCTGTCGATCTCGCAGCAGGTGGCGAGAACGCGTTCGCGCTTGTCCGCCCGCCCGGGCATCATGCGCTCCCTGATCATGGGATGGGGTTCTGTCTCTTCAATAATATCGCAATCGGGGCGAGACATGCCAGGAAGATCGGATACGACCGCGTGCTCATTGTGGACTGGGACGTGCACCACGGAAACGGCACGCAGTACACATTCTACGATGATCCCTCGGTCTTTTATTTCTCTGTTCACCAGTATCCATACTTTCCAGGAACCGGATCATCCTACGAGACCGGAAGCGGAGCCGGGCAGGGTTACACGCTTAACGTGCCGCTTTCCGCAGGATCAGGCGATGTCGAATATACCCGCGCATTTGAAGAGATTCTGATGCCGGCAGCGGTCAGGTTCGATCCTGACATCGTTCTCGTAGCGGCTGGCTTTGATGCGCACATCGATGATCCGCTGGCAGGGATGGCGGTCACGACTGAGGGGTTTGGGAAGATGGCGTCGATCGTTTGTTCGATTGCTGATCGGTGCTGCGAGGGCAGGCTGGCGATGGTGCTTGAGGGTGGATATAATCTTCATGCGCTCTCGCATTCGGTTGTTGGGGTGCTCGAGGTGATGGCGGGCAGGCATTAGACTGCGGTCTTCAGATATGCCATAAGGCATAAATACACCATAAATCCATATATGCCATTGGTGATCAGAATGGAAGCTACAATAACAATGGATAAAAGTGGTAGAATCGTTCTTCCGATGCGGGTCAGAAAGAGATTTGAAACGAGCAGATTCGGGTTGAAAGTATCGGAAAATAAAATAGAACTGGTTCCTGTAAAATCACTGGAATCCCTGTTTGGTTCATTCCCTGATCTCGATATTAAGCGGATTCGACGTGAGCATGAGGATGAGATTAAAAATGAACGCTTCTAATATCCTTGTTGATAGTTTCGCATGGCTTGAAATCCTTAACGGATCTGAGAGGGGGGAGATTGCGCTATCGGTGATAAAAGAGAGCAACAAGGTTTTTACATCTGTACTGAATATTTATGAGATCAAATATAGGATCGAACAGATCAGGGACGAAGAGACTGCAAACGATTGTATCGCAACGATCAGATCGCACACGAATATTCTGAACATAGACGAGGAGATCGCGGTGGCAGGAGCTCGGATTCGATTGGATCATAAGATGGGCGCGGTGGACTCGCTGATTCTTGCAACTGCAATACTTCACGATCTAAAGGTTCTGACCGGGGATCAGCACTTCGAGGGGATGGCTGAGGCGGTGATGATATGACCGGTAATGGTGCTCGAGGTGATCGGGGTGCTGCTTGGGTCGGAATGAAAACGATATGCATAAAATTCGGATGAAACTACGGAACAACAGGAGCTGAACAGCATGGGACATATAGAATTCCATAACAGAGAGAAGGAAACGATGGAACTGACGAGGATACTCAGCACAGACCCGACACTGATCACCTTCGTCTACGGGCCGATAAATAGCGGCAAGACAGAACTCATAAATAATTTGATAAAACACCTACCCAAAAATCAGAAAGTGTTTTACATAAATCTGAGGGGCAGGTTCATCAGCAACTATGACGAATTTATAAAAGTTCTCTTTGACGTAGAACACGCTGCAAGATATAAAAGAATAAAAGAGTTTCTCAAACCCATAGCGAATGTTCTGCCAGAGAGCTACTCCGGAATTCCAATACCAAAGGACATGTTCTTAAAGTTATTCAAGGAAAAGGAGGTAGAAGATGCTTTTGTTTACATAGAAACAGTTCTCAGAGCTTTTTACAAAGATGGTTACCATCCTGCACTGGTGATTGACGAGTTGCAGGTGATAGGTGACCTGAAAGTAGATGATTTTCTGATTTACAAACTTTTTAACTTTTTTATCCGATTAACCAAGGAATTACACCTAGCACACGTATTTGCAATTTCATCTGACTCGCTCTTCATTGAGGATGTCCATAGCGAGGCGATGCTTGAAGGCAGGTGCAGGTATCTGCTGGTGGATGATTTTGATTATGATACGACAGCCGCGTTTCTTAAGATGCATGGTTTCACTGATGATGAGAATGCGATTGCGTGGGAGTACTGTGGTGGCAAGCCGGTATATCTAATTGAACTTATGAACTACGAAAATAGGGAAGAGAAAGCGAGGGAGATGCTTGTACTCAGAACTGGTGAGATAGAAACGATACTCAAGAGAATCAACGAGCTGGGCGGCGAGATACTCATAGAAGATACTAAATACAGTGTAAGTTATGAGAAATTGGTTGAATCATTGAAGAAGTTTGTTGATCGTGAAACAATCGATATGAACGAAGTGGATGAGATATCCAAGGCATTTCTGGTCAAGAGGAACATACTCTTCGTTGACCCGCTCAGGAAGATGATACTGCCGCAGTCGAGGCTGGATTTGCTTGCGATACGCGAGGTGATTGCTGATGCGTAGAATTGCGATGGCTGTCCGGATATTGCTTGTGATCGCGCTTTTCGGGCTGCCCGCGGGTGTGCAGGCAGAGGGGGCTGATGATGGGCTGGTTGCGGAGTGGCATTTCGATGAGGGGTCGGGGGGCGTTCTTGGGAGGATTGAAGTGAATTCCGGTCATTACTTCACAACACCAGTTGAGGCGGTGATGGAATGCCTGAAAACGCGAGGCGAGGGGGCGGACAGGTGCTCGC
>JAYEFK010000228.1:0-3292 GCA_034658575.1 Methanobacteriota archaeon | reverse complement strand
ATGTGATACATGGAATGTCTGATTAGTTCTCATCTGGTCAAGGCAATTGATGGACGACTATTTAGTATGCAGTTAGTGATATATTAATTTAGAGATAGTCGGCTGTCACGGGAGATACCAGAGAGCCGATGTTGTCTCCGATCACGACATCGGTCCTCTCGCCGTGCAGCTTCACGCTTGCGTTTTGTGGCGCTGTGGGCAGCAGTCCAGCCGATGCGACGACTGTGAGCGTTCCCGTATCTGATCTCGCGGTGTGGTGCTCTCCGTGATCGTCATAGTACGACACCTCTGCTGGATCCAGATTAAACGTGCCACCGAGAGGTGGCTTTATGACATACTGGAGCGTCCGGGACTCGTCTGGCTTGAGCAACGGATACTCCGCACGTACAGAACCGCTCATCAGCTTAAAACCCGGAGGAACGGAATCCGTAACCACGATATCCCTGATCTCGCCAGTCCCGGTCGCTCCTGCGTTTCGCACAGTCACAGTCACCGTCGTCGTATCCCCTTCTTCGATCGTATGCGGCAAGGGTACTTTTGTCACAGAGAGCGCTGTTGCAGGGTATATCTCAAGGCGAAGCGATCCAGCGTTGTCGTCGTACCCGCCACGCTCGCCGGTTGTGAGGCAGTCGAAGATGCTGAACCGGATCTTCTCGCCGTCGCCTGTGCGGTAGTATGTGTACGTGTGATTCTCAATATCGCTTACTGCTGCGCTTGCCGGTTCACCGTTGAACTCGATCGAGTTGAACGGTTGGGTGTACGCATCCCCCTTGCCCATGCGAAACTGGGCGTCTGCGGAACCCCAGTCCACATCTCTCCTGAACTGGAAGGTGCCAGAGACCACGATTCTGTATTCACGGTCGTTCTCAAGGACTATTGATGATTCGACCGATGAACCAGTGTCTTTTGGTCCGAGCGCGTAGACCTGGGCCGTGTCGAGCGGGGGGTCGGCGGATGCGGATGCTGGTGTCGTCGATACGATCAGCAGTAGTGTGATGATTCCAATAGCGGTCATCCGTATTCGGTATATTCTATGCACTTTTCATAACCTCTTGTATCGCGAGCAGATTTAGCCTTGATTGTGGTTTGACGATCTGTTTAACCGATTTTGAAAGCTCGCTTGATTTAAGATAATCCCGGTCTCCGAACTCCTCTAAAGGGTATGTTCTTTCTTACCTCGATAGCACTGCTATAATTGCAATTACAATAAGGATTATCCCCCATACAATGATCGAAATCCATATTGGAGCCAATACCCATATCCACGACCATGTTATATAGCCAGTTAATTTTAGTCCAATGAACAATATTGTCAAAAGACCAACAAACCCAATGCCGCCTTTGTTAGTATCACTCATTTAAATCACCTCTCTCGAATACGACTTTAGTGTTCATCCACTCCTATATACAAGTTCCGCATCACCTCTTGAATCGCAAGCAGATCCAGCCGCGATTGTGGCTTTATCATCTTCATGAGCGGGTCAACAAAGAGCATGTTCTTCTTGACCAGAAATGCCTTGGATATCTCATCCACTTCGTTCATATCGATTGTTTCACGATCAACAAACTTCTTCAGTGCTCCAACCAAGTTCCCATAACTTACACTGTATTTAATATCTTCTATGATTATCGCACCGCCCAGCTCGTTGACTCTCTTGAGGGTCGTTTCTATCTCGCCTGTTCTGAGCATGAGCAACTCCTCCGCTTTCGCAACCTTTTTTTCGTAGTTTGCAAGTTCGATCAGATATACCGGCTTTCCGCCAAAGTATTCCCATGCCACACTCGTCTCATCATCAGTAAAACCATGCTTCTTAAGAAACGCGGCTGTCGCCTCATAATCAAAATCATCCACCAGCAAATATCTGCACCTGCCTTCCAGCATCGCCTCGCTGTAAACCTGCTCGATGAACAGGGAATCAGATGTAATCACGAAGACATGCGCTAAATGCAACTCCTTTGTCAAGCGGATAAAAAAGTTAAACAATTTGTAAATCAGGAACCCATCGATCTTCAAATCCCCTATCACCTGCAATTCATCGATGATCAGGATGGGCGTGCGCGTCTTTGATATCTCGGCAAAGAACTGCTCTATGTATTTGAACATATCCTTGCTTTTATCTTTCTTTTCAAATATCTTCTCAAATAAGTTTATCGGTATCGGAATTCCACTAATTCCACTAACCGCTCCCAGATCCTTTAATGCAGATTTCGCATACTCAGTAACATTGCCAACCCCCTCCCTCTCGTCAATCTCGAACAGGACGTTTAGTAAGTCTTCATAATCCGTAATGAACCGCCCCCGCAGATTGACGTAGAACGGGGCATACTCAACAGGTAGTTCTTTGATCAGGTGGCTGATCGTCGTGGTCTTTCCGCTGTTGATCGGTCCGTAGACAAACGTGATCAGGGATGGTTCTGCATCCAGAATATCCCGGATCTCTTCAGTCTCTTTTTCCCTATTGTGAAATTCAATTCGTCTCATTGTTACCCTCTTGATTGATTCTCTTTAGTATCCTAAATGGCTTCGCCTTGAACATGCTCCTAGCCCCCTCTGCCTGTACACCCAGCAGGGCAGCAGGGCAGCCACCGCCTCGATAAGCGCGATTTCCCGCAGCACCCGGACAGCGATCCCGATTTCAGGCATTCCGCAGCACCTCTCGAATCGCAAGCAGATTCAGCCGCGACTGTGCTCTCATCTCCTTATTCACAGAATCCGCGAAAACAATGTTTTTTCCGACCAGAAACTTGATTTCATCGCTTATGTATTTGTATCCAATCTTCTCATTTCCGATAAATTCTGAAAGCAACCCCATCACCGCGTCAAACATCTCTTTATCCCTCGCTTCCAGCGAATACACAATCTCCTCTATCTGCCCCTTTCTTATCTTGAGCAGCTCTTCCGCCTTTCTTTTTCGGTTTTCTCCTGCATTTATTAACTCAACCAGACACACGGGCTTGCCACCGCAGTAATTCCATGCTACCTCTTTTTCCGTATCACTGAACTTATATTTGTCTAAAAAATTTATAGTCGTTGAATTGTCGAAATCATCCACCAGCAAATATCTGCACCTGCCTTCCAGCATCGCCTCGCTGTAAACCTGCTCGATGAACAGGGAATCAGATGTAATCACGAAGACATGCGCTAAATGCAACTCCTTTGTCAATCGGATAAAAAAGTTAAACAATTTGTAAATCAGGAACCCATCGATCTTCAAATCCCCTATCACCTGCAATTCATCGATGATCAGGATGGGCGTGCGCGTCTTTGATATCTCGGCAAAGAACTGCTCTA
>JAYEFK010000227.1:0-13532 GCA_034658575.1 Methanobacteriota archaeon | reverse complement strand
TCGGATCGATCCGCGTTGTGAGCACGAGCGGGGCATCCATCCAGCCGCCACGCCTTGCAGGCAGATACGATCTCGAAAAATTGAGTAAACCGTCCATGAGCAGCATGACGCAGTCTTCGTCGCCGTCACAGTTCGCAGATACCATAAAATCGTTGATCAGGAAGTTGTGATGATCCTCAACCTCTATGTCGTACAGGTAATCCGCCTCCGCTCGGTCGGGTTCTACCGTCTTTATCTCATCGAGGATCGTATCACCGTATGTGCTAGACCGCGGCGTTCCTTCCTTCAAAAGAACCGAGTTTAAAGCTGCCTCTTTTCGTACCGATGCAAAACCGATCTCCTCCGAAAATCTCCGTGCATAAGACGACCGTATCGAGATGTAATACAGATCAAAAAGAGGGAGCTCTCCCAACTTAGCGTAAAATTCCTTCGCAGCCCCGCCAGCAGGTCTTCTTTCGTGTTTCAGCCGGTAGAAGATGCCGAATCTGAGCAGTTGCAATCCGATATCCTGCAGAAGTCTTCTGCTGACAGAGGAACAGGTGACATGGAGCCGATCCTCTCGGGCAGAGCCGTCACCGGCGAAATACGCACTCAGAAGGTGCTTGATCTTATTTAGAGGCAGGCTAACAAATCCGGACGGGATCCGTTTATCCCTTGCGCCCTTTCCGGTTCCAAGAATCTCTGTGAACAGGCGATACACCAGTCTGCCGGATATGGTCAGGACATGATCCGATCTCCCCGGGACGATTCCGAAGACATCTGTGATGCACTGTTCCATGTCCTTTAAGATATCGTCTTCCATCGATGAAAGACCGATCTGGTAAAAACTCCTATCTCTGGATCTCGCATACCCTTCTGCGAGATAATATCCGAGCAATCTCATAAAACTATCGTCTATTTTGATTATTCGTGGAACGGTCGTGTGATCCCGCTTGACACCGAGTTTGCAGCCTTCGATCAGATCCCAGCCATTCCCCGATGAATCGAGCAGCGATTTCAGAGTGTGCAGTGGAATGCTATCCCGGTAGAGATAGTTGGAGAGTATCTTTTTGCCCATGCTCATCTTTTGAGCGGCGGATTTCAGCCCTCCGAGATCGTCTATGCACTTTTCAGTACATGGTCTGACTTCCCTGACCATAATCTCCTCTGATGATCTATCGATCCTCAAAAATTCCATGAGCAGGTCTATCTCTTTGGAATCGTGTTCGACGATATCGATCCTCTTCGGCAGAAGAAGTCTGTCGCTCTTTGATAGTTCCAGCATCTTCTTGAACTCAAACTCGCCTTCGGAGGAGCGCACCATCATCCTGTGTTCTGGCGATGCAACGAATACCCGCCCGGACTTTGATGTCAGTTTTACCAGATTAGATGGTGCGGGAGTTTTGATGACTGATTTTACCTTCTTTACCTCGAATCTTCCATTTTCCGGGTCCATCGCATAAGTTTCGACTCCTTGGACCAACTTCTGCACCGTGCCAAAATCATCGATGATCTCTTCAGGGGACTCTGCTGAATCGTAAATGTCCTCAAGTCTCGAAAAAACAGGTTTTTTGGAATTCAGAACCAGAACATCGGTATCAGGGGAGAGGCAGTTCCTCCGTTTCGCGGCATGAAAAAACGGGTGCGCATACCCGACCGATGCCCGCGTAAACCCGATGAGCCGCCCGAGCACGCCGGCAGAGGTGTGCGGGGCAAGCCCGATCACCAGTCTGCCGATGAGATCATTCCTCTTTGAGGCGTTGTAGTATGCTTCGCCCCCATAATACTTCACAAGAAGATCATCGATGAAACGAGAGACCCTGAGTAGATATTCGCCAGCATCGATTGATAGTATGATGTCCTGCACACGCAAGTCCAGTATCTGACTCTTATCGGTCAGTGGAAGTCCGCCCGTGTCGTATTCATATCCGATGCGCTTTAGTGTATCGAGATCCACCCCGATCTCCTCCGCGCTGAATTGCGTGAGCGGCAGGTCTGTCAGGTCGTATCTCACGGTGCCGTCCTTGAAGACAAATACGCGGTGTTTTGCGCGAAGAATTCCTTTCTCAAGCGATTCCGGACTCTTGTCCTTCGAAATCATGCCCTGAACTCCCTTGAAAATCGGAATATTGTCCCGCTCCCCGAGGTTTGCGAACGCTGACGCATACCGCGTCTTCAGATCGAGATCGATCTTCCGGGCAGACGTCGTCTCAAGCCCGCATTTCGGGCAGATGCAGCTCTCGACATGGATGTTACACCGCTTGCAGAAGAGTACCGGCTCTGTTCTCGCGCCGCATCCGCAACTGTATTCATAAGTCTCGTTTCCGCAGGACGGGCATCTGCGCATCCCGATCTCGACAGGGATCACGCCGATTCCTGCGTTTAACGATCTGGTATAGTTCGCTGCCTTTGTGAGCAACCTTGATTTCCCGCCAGTCTCCCCAACAGGGAAGAGAACATGGGGTGCTGGCTTCATCTCCCGTTTATCGGATTTTTCGGGTCTCCCCATCCGTGCACCGATCCTGGTCGGCGCCCTCGGTCTGACACGGATGCCGCTTATCTTAAATATCGCCTCGAGAACGTTCGTATCTTCGGGATCGTCAACCCCGGCATCCTGCAATCCGCCATCTCCAATCCCGGCTCCTGTGCATCGCATCAGTGGAAGCGGATCCAGTATCGCGATCTCGCTCTCGCCGTCCACGACCCTGTGCGGGAGAAGGATCGTCTCGAGAATCCTTTTCACTTCCGAATCGTTTGGGATCAGGAGAATCCCGTCATCAATCCTGCCGTGCAGGGAGATATGTTTGGATAGGGTTCTGAAATCCCCAATCGAGATATCGTGCCAGAGGTACGTGAATTTGGGATGGAGCGGGACACCGTAGCGGTCGCAGAGTTCGAGCGCAAGTTCCTGATCAGGATCCTCGAGATCGCCAGCCGCCATTTCGTCCACAGCCTCAGTGCCTGCCAGCTCTTTAAGTTCGGATATCCACCACTCAAACGAGTACGAAGGCGGCATCAACGGATGGTTGTTCTCAAGGAAATCGCCGTAATTGATGAGAATCTCACCGACATCGAGAATCTCCTCGACCATGTCATGCAGACGCACCGCGTCTTCTTCATCGTCGATGCGCAACACCTCCCCACTGAAGAGGCGCACGGTCGGACCCTCGATGCCGTTCACAGGCGAGATGCCTGCCGCTTTGCCAGGGCGTTCGACACGCGTCTGGGTTCCAGTGGCAAGAAAACTATCGGTTACGATCATCGTCGCAGGAGAGACGCCTGCGGCAGCAAATCCGGTGTTTCTCGCCCTTCCGTACCTGAGCCTGAACCCGCCTGGCATCGATGGATGCGAAAAGACCGGTCTTCCCGCGATCAGGTCGTTTAAGTACTTGCCCTTCGGTTCGATTACTGTGCTGCCGCTGTCGTCACTTGCCCCTTTCGTGACGAGCCGGTTCAGGAAATCCCAGCCATCGAGATGCAGTTTCGCCACATGCTTGAGAATCTTTGGTGCCTTGAGTGCCATGCCTTCTGCGATGACGAGAGCCATTCCGCCGCGAACGCGGTTCGTCTCGATCCGTGCCAGATTCCGGTAACCTTCGACCTCCTCTTCCTCGGTCGGCTCGCCATCGATGCAGATCGGGCAGTTTGTCGTGATCAACCTGACCTCCTCGTCGCTTGGCGTGTACTGCAGGTTTGCGACCGTCCGGTACTTCGTTATCTCTTCCACGCACCGCTCGATCTCTTCAGTTCTCGGGATGTACCTGTTGATCCCGAGTTCCCGCCGCACATAGTCTGCAACCAGCACGGATAGCGCCTGCGCAGTACCGCCAGCACTCCTGACCGGTCCTGCATAGAAGATGCGGATAAATTCGGTGCCGTCGTCATTTTTTTCTACAGTAATCTTCGCAATCCCTTCTATCGGAGCCGCAACGACCCCTTCTGTCAGGAGCGCAACCGCTGCTCGTATCGCCATCTCCACCGCCTCATCCCTGCTCTCGAAGGCATGGATGCGCATCCCTGCGATGTCGGCACCAAGTTGCATCGCAGACTCCTCCCTGCTCATCTTGAGATCATAAGCCAGTTCACGAATCCGGTCAGCTACCGGGATGCCGATCAGGTTCTCTACCCGATCCGCAAGGTCTTTCGCCATCGGGATTTCAGGGTACGTCTCAGGGTCACAGCCGCGCAAGCGTGCCTCTGATGCGATCTTAACGGCGCGCTCCAAATCGCTTTCAAGAGCGTCAAAATATGATTGCGTACTGTCAGGTGTCACGGTGTAGATGTTGGTGGTTATGCGATGTAAATGTGTTGATATCTCTTCACCACTCGAAGCCAGAGCATATCAACGCTGCCTGTTCCAGCACGGTCTCTGTCGCCTTCTTCTGCTTGTCTGGAGGATACCCGTACTTCCGAAGTATTCGTTTGACAATCACTCTGAGCTTTGCCTGAACACTCTCTCGCAACGTCCAGTCAATCGTCAGATTGTTGCGAACCGTATCGACAAGCTCTCGTGCGATCGTTCGAAGCGTTTCATCACCCAGAACTGCAACCGCACTATCATTCACTTCGAGAGCATCGTAAAAAGCAAGCTCCTCCTCACTCAGATTCAGTTTGTCCCCTCTGTGTCTTGCTTCGCGCATCTCTTTTGCCAGTTCTATCAGTTCTTCGGGTGACCTGGGCAGTTTCTATACTCTTATTCTGATATCGCTTGATCGTCTTTTCCAGCATATCCGCAAAAGACCTACTCTCTATCAGATTCGTTCTTGATCGTATCTTTATCTCGTCATTGAGGAGTTTTTTGAGGAGTTCGAGCGCAAGATTCTTATGCGGCATTCCTTTGACTTCTGCCAAAAATTCATCGGAAAGTATCGAGATGTCCGGCTTCTCGAGCCCTGCGGCAGCAAAGATGTCTATAACTTTATCCGAGACGATGGCTTTTGATATAATCTGCCTGATCGCGCAAGTCCAGTTCTTCCGGTGGTCTGTCCGTTGATGTGGCAGTCTTGGCAAGACCTGCCCGTACAGCCTGAAAGAACCCGAGATCATCTCGAATCTTGAGAGCGTCCTCGTATGGTACGGCAAGAGCAAACGCCTTTGATAATTCGGTAAAATATCTCAAACACCGCTCCTTGCCGTCGTCATGCTTGAGTATGTGCTCCATTGCAGCCGGAATAAGAGTCATCCGCTCTTTTGGCGTTCCGGTAAAGAATTTGGAGTGATCAAACCCATGGAAAATCGCAGATACGATCTCGTATTTCTCAAGCATCACTGCAACCGCTTCCTCCTGATCAAACGTTGTTTTGCCGCGCCCCCCGCTTCTGGTATATTCTGACAGTGACTCTTTCAACTCATGAGCTATTCCCAAATAATCAACAACAAGACCACCGGGCTTATCCTTGAAGACGCGGTTGACTCTTGCGATCGCCTGCATAAGTCCGTGACCGCGCATCGGTTTGTCGATATACATCGTGTGAAGGCTTGGAACATCAAACCCGGTAAGCCACATATCCCTGACGATAACCAGCTTAAGCGAGTCGGATGGGTCTTTCATCCGGTCCCCAAGCACTCTACGCCGCTGTTTGGTTCGAATATGCTCCTGCCACCCCAGCGGATCACCTGCAGAACCGGTCATGACGACTTTCACAAAACCATTATCATCGTCTTCGTAATACCACTCTGGTCTCAACCTGACGATCTCATCATGAAGTTTTACACAGATACGCCTGCTCCTGCAGACGATCATACCTTTGCCGTCAAGCACTTCGAGGCGGTTTTCAAAGTGATCCACGATATCGCGGGCGATAGACTGGATGCGCGTCTCGCTCCCGACGATTGTTTCAAGTCTTGCCCATTTACTCTTCAATTTTTCTTTCTCGAAAGCTTCCTCGCCTTCTGTCACTTCCTCAAACTCAGGATCGATCTTTGGCTTTTCTTCCGATTTTAATTCGAGTTTTGCCAATCTGCTTTCGTAATAGATCCTCACCGTCGCCTCGTCTTCCACAGCCTGCTCTATGTCATAGATATCGATATAATCCCCGAACACGGCAGGAGTGTTTCTATCTGCCTTTTCTATCGGAGTTCCGGTAAAACCGATGAATGAAGCATTGGGCAGGGCGTCTCTCGTATGCTTTGCGAAACCATCGATGAAATCGTACTGGCTCCGGTGCGCCTCATCAGCAATGACTGTGATATTTCTCCTTTCGGAAAGCAGGGGGAATCTGTCGCCTTTCTTTTCAGGAAGAAATTTCTGTATCGTTGTGAAGACAACACCGCCAGAGGCAACTTTGAGAAGATCTCGCAGATCGCTCCTCGATTTTGCCTGAACTGGTTTTTGCCTGAGCAATTCATGACAACGGCTGAAAACGCCGAATAACTGATCATCCAAATCGTTTCTATCAGTTAATAGAACAACTGTTGGATTATCCATGCTAAGTACGAGTTTTCCCGTGTAAAAAGCCATCGTAAGGCTCTTTCCAGAACCCTGTGTGTGCCAGATCCCGCCGCAACGTCGGTCTCCTTCCGGGCTTGACGCCGCGGCTGTTGCCTCAACTGCCTTATTGACGGCATGATACTGGTGATAGGCAGCCAGTTTCTTTGAGATCCCCTGCTCCGTATCTTCAAAGACCACAAAATGCCGTATCAGGTCGAGCAATACTTTTTTGCCAAGCATCCCTCTGAAGAGCACTTCAAGCTGGGGCACCGCCGATGGGGCAGTCTCTACTCCGTCGATTGTCTTCCACGGCATGAACCACTCCCTGCCAGACGTTATGGTTCCAGCCCGTGCCTCCGTTCCATCGCTTACTACCAGGATATCGTTGTAATGGAATAGCGAAGGAATCTGAGATTTGTATGTCTCAAACTGGTTAAAAGCCGTCCGGATGGTCGCGTTCTCGTCGGCAGGGTTCTTGAGTTCGATTACGATTAGCGGGAGTCCGTTTGAACAGGACTATGTCTGGTCGTCTGTTATTGTTGTTCTCGATTACGGTGAACTGGTTTACTGCCAGAAACTCGTTCTTTTCCGGATTTTCAAAATCAAGGAGCCAGACCTTACCCCATGCAATGCTGCCGTCATCCCTGCGATATTCGATGTCAACACCGTCTACCGCCATCTTGTGGAAATTGTGGTTGTTAATGATGAGATCCGGGCTTTCAATCCTCAGCACTTTTTTGAGGGCTTCTTCCCTTGCAACGATCGGGATGTCGGGATTGAACCTGTCGATTGCGCCTCTTAACCTTTCGACTAATATTACGTCGGAATAGGCGTTCCTTTCGGGAGATGTTCCGTCCGGGGCGATATCCGGGCCGTGGCGTGTGGAATAGCCTAAGTTCGAGAGGATCTCAAGTGCGACTTCTTCGACTTCGGATTCTGTTATCGCAGAGGTCATAACTGATGGATTCTATCAATTTCCGGTATTTTATCAAAGTCGCTGTCAAAGGAGAGTATTCTCTTGATCCTGTGTTTTTTCATTATCTCGACGGATGCCGCATCAGCCAGCGATATTGAGCCGTCGTACATAAGAAAGGTATCCACTGCTTTTGTGAGGATTCCCGCATCCATAAATGTTATTTTGCAGTTGTCTGTAAAATATTCATAAAGAAGCTTGCCTGCTTTTCCGCCTTCCAGCGACCCCACCAGCGTGACGCTTTCACTTACGATAAGGTCGGATATCATCATCGGCTCGTTAATTTTTGGAACGAGTTTCAGTGCGTCTTTATGCCACTGGTCTCTCTCTCTTGATAGGGCGATAAAGTAGGAGGAGTCTGCGAAGATCATTTAAGCCCCTTCTGGATCATCTTCTTGGATTCAACCGCATCCCCTCCAGATTTTACTATGCCTACTATATCCTGCAAGGTTCTTTTTTTTCTTGGCTGTACCAGTATTCCCTGCTCGGTATCTATCCATTCCATGACATCCCCTGGCATTATTCCGTGGGCTTTTCTGATCTTTGCAGGTACAACGGTTTGGTATCCTTTTGAGATTACTGTTTCGCTAAGCATTTTATGTTCACACAATTGTTTTTGTTTTCAAGATATTTAGTTGTTTGGGTGAGGTCGGGAGGAGGGGTGTTTCACTGAGCAGGTTTTATTTCTCCAGAGTTCGCTCGAATCTCTCCTGACATCAGTTTTGGGAGGAGTGTATCGCGGATTAATATTAGGGCGCGGGATTCCTGCTCATTTGCCACGATTCGTTCAAATAAACGCCCAACTGTTCTGTCAAAGCGAGTTAGTATTTCAGGCGTTGGCACAGCGATCTTAATGGGTCTAAAATTCTTCTTACTGATTTCTTGAAATGTAGTCCCACAAGCTCGTCCTTTGATGGTCTCAAGATTTACGCATGTCCAGTGCAAGAGAAACAGACTGCTTAACCGTTCACTTGGAGGAATTGCGATATACCCCTGATTCACAGCTAATGGGACTTGAGCGATCGCGGTATAACCAACTGGTGCACGAGATGATAACAAGAAGGTACCTATGGGCAGCAATCTGGAACTGACTTTCGCAAGCCCCGCATCGGTAATCTTCCGGGCAGTATCCAAAAGTACGGGGCTGGATATGTTTGAGAGATCTTTTGGTGTAGTCCAGCAATGCGTCCCCCCATTCCAAAATGCAGGATTCTTTGTACTTGGGGTGCCACCACCTACTACTTTCACGACATCACCAATTGAAGTCACTCCCCACCCCTCCGGCACCTCACCCAGCTCCGAATCCACCATCTCACCGCCGCTGGATCTGTAAGGCTTGCCGTCCTCGTTCGGGAACTCAAAATCGACGAACCAGTGCTTGAAGATCACCTGCCCGATCTGCTCGAGGGTCGCGTTCATCTGGCGGTTGAGCTCGATCTTGTCGTCGAGAGAGCCGAGGATGGAGGCGATGGCGCGCCGTCCCCCCTCGTAGGGCCATGGAACAGGAAGATTCTCAAGGTCAGATTTCTTCGCATTGCCGAATACCGCACCTTGTCCTTCCAAGATATCCCACTCCGTGCGAATGTGCCGCAGAACATATTCGAGATAAGTAGTATCAAGGGGATTGTCTGCACGAATCGCAGCGAGCCCCCGGCCGATTGAGCAGTGTTCGGTCGCCCGGTTTACTTCACCTATGGGAGCTCGAACGCTGAAAAGGACGTCTCCGGCATCAGCGAAACGCGTGGGTGCCGTACAATATACTCGACGCGAAGGATGCCGACCTCCGAAATCTCTGACGCCTTGGTAGAAAGGGATGTCTTCGCCAACCTCGTTATATGTGGTCCCCGGCGGAGATTGCCCCATTACCAATGTGGCAACTTTCTTCATGGGTTTCTTCGGATATTGCTCACCCCCCATGCCCCACCCTCCCGCATCACCACCCGCTCCTGTCCGGCTCGCCTGCCCCTTCATTTGCCGACCACCGCCCAGTGCCCGCCCTTTGCCGGACCGATTCTTGTAATAATGTTGTTCTTTTTCAATTTCGCAATCTGCATCTCAATTGCCCGTGATGATACACCAAGCTTTTCTGCAATCTCTTTTGCACTGATCGATGGGTTTTCTTTGATAAGCAGAATGATTTTCTCCGAAGTTTTCTCCGAAGTTTTCTCCGAAGTTTTTCTGGGAACTTCTTCTGGGAACCGGTTCCCGGTAGTACCCACGAAAGCTCCCTCATACTCAGGGCTTCTGTAAAACACGGTGGAAAAACCGCCCTTTTCCTTCCTGAATTCCATCTTAACGTTATTCTCTGTGCATTCATCGTACATCCGCCTGATGCCTGTACCCCACCGCTCAACATCCTTGCTAAAATAAAGGATCTCAGAGATTAGCGGGTTCCGTTGTACCGATTCGGCATCCCCGTGGATGTAATCCGATGGCTCAAACCTTGCAGTGAATTCCCCGGGATTGTATATCTTTATCCTGTCCTTGAATATCGCAACCTTGTTGCTCTCTGCCCTGAAATAATCCCTGTGGCACAACGAATTAACAAGCGCCTCCCTTATGGCATCAACCGGAATCTCAGGAATCTCAACCCGTTTAAAATCCTTAAACTCCACCCTCCAGTTCATTCTCTCAGAAATGTACAGCTCGCATTGTCTCAGGATGTCAAACAGGGTGCCCCTGAAGACCTTGATGTCAAGGAAAGTTGTCTTATCAGTACCCGCAAACACCGCAGCCTGAACCTCCAGAGAATTGTCCTCACAAAAAAGAACCTCAGCGGCATTCAAAATCCTGTTGTCAGCAATGAGCTTAAGCTTCTTTAATGTCGTCCGCACATCCTTAAAATCAAAATTGATCCGTTCCGCAGACTGCCCTTTTTCAACATATCTTTTCAGCAGGGCTTCGTCTATTTCAGATACTCCTACACTGGAATATTTATTATCCCAGCGTAAATTGGATTCGTTTTTCATCAGAAACAGGTTTTCCAGTTCTCTTGCGCTTAACTTCCGGTCTTCATCCCCCACCCGCATATACGCCCTGCCGTACGCGAAATATGGGGATTCGTTACCCTGAAATATAACACGGACACTGTCCTTGTCGTCTAATATAACCCTGCTGATCTCCGGATATATCCTCGGCTCAATATTATCGGACACTGTCTTTGAAACATCCTGTATCGTCTGCTCGCCGACATCCTGCCCGAGAACTGTTCCATCGTTCTTTATCCCGAAATATAGCTCACCCTTCCGGTGTTTATTAAGAATAGCAGCAATTGAAATGATGGCTTCCTTTAATTCCGATGTGGATTTCTTTAATTCCAATGTTTCATTTTCTTCAAAATCCGTGTTTGAATCCATATTTTGCTGCCTCAAGATATTCTAATCTATTCCATCATATCGCTTCTATCTCGTAAGTTCTCTTCAGTTCATCAAGAAATCCCTTTTCCAGATAGATCATGATGAAATATTCCTTTGAATCAACGTCTATCCCTCGTATCCCTATTTCAAGCATATCTCTGACGACCAATTCATCATATAAAATACCAAATAAATTCATATTTTCTCTAAATATAATCACGAAATAATCTTTCGCAGTCTCATCGATCAAATTCAATACAGTTTTAAAATCTTTATCCGATTCGATTCTGGCAAAACTAACACCGGCGTCTAACATGGTTACTTCAGTAAGGACTCCATTGTTATCTGCCCAACTCATGATGTTTCTAATATTTGCCAGACGATCATCCTTCAGTTTATAAAATACATCTTGTCTCATATTATTTGCAACCGGTTTGTATTGTCTTTCCTATACCACTTTTAAATGGATTATCGAATCAAAGTTCGTACCCAAGCCCCGCAAGACTCTTCCGTATATCCTCTTCAATTCCCTTCGACTTCTCAAACTGCCCGGAAAGTTCCGTAGTAAGCCGTTTCATCTTCCCATCAAATGGCTCGCCATCATCTTCCACCGCCTCTGCACCCACGTACCGCCCCGGAGTCAGGATGTGCCCGTGTTTCCTAATCTCATCGAGCGTAACCGCTCTGCAGAACCCGGGCACGTCTTCATAGTCTCCGCATTCCACACCTTCCCCGCGCCAGATGTGATATGTGGACGCTATCCTCCCGATCTCCTCATCGGTAAGCTCCTTGTGCCCCCGGTCAACCATGACACCCATCTTCCGGGCATCGATAAACAGAACTTCGCCACTCCGATCCCTGAACCTGTGGTTTTTCTTATCCCGCGTAACAAACCAGAGGCATGCAGGGATCTGGGTGTTGTAGAACAACTGACCCGGCAGGGCAACCATGCAGTCAACCAGATCAGCCTCAACAATCTTTTTCCTAATCTCCCCTTCCCCGCCAGTGTTAGAAGACATGAAACCGTTAGCCAGCACAAATCCGGTTATTCCTGATGGCGACAGATGATAGATAAAATGCTCTGCCCATGCAAAATTGGCGTTTCCTGTAGGCGGGACTCCGTATTTCCACCGTATATCGTCTCGCAGAACTTCGCCTTTCCAATCGCTGTCATTAAAGGCGGATTGGCAAGGATAAAATCTGCTTTCAAATCTTTGTGTGCATCGTTTAAGAAACTGCCAACAGTATTCCACTGGACATTCGCATCGATCCCGCGAATCGCAAGGTTCATCTTGCAGAGCCGCCACGTTGTCTGGTTTGATTCCTGCCCGTAGACCGAGATATCGCCAATTCTTCCGCCATGCGCATTTACGAATTTCTCACTCTGGACAAACATGCCGCCAGAACCGCAGCAGGGGTCAAAGACCCTGCCTTTATATGGCTCGATCATCTCAACAAGAACCCTGACAATTGATCGAGGGGTGTAGAACTGCCCGCCCTTCTTCCCTTCCGCATCTGCGAACTGTCCGAGGAAGTATTCATAAACCCGTCCCAGGATGTCCTTTGATCTACTTTCATAATCCCCAAGACCAATCGTGCCGATGAGGTCGATCAACTCCCCAAGTCGTTGTTTATCAAGGGCTGGTCTCGCATAATTTTTAGGTAGAACGCCTTTTAAGATAGGATTATCCTTTTCGACTGCATCCATCGCATCATCGATCAATTTTCCGATATTCGGTTTTTTCGCAGCGTTCCGGAGGCGATTCCATCGTGCCTCCTTTGGAACCCAGAAGACATTCTCTGCCCGGTATTCGTCAGGGTCTTCCGGGTCGGCTCCGGCAGCAGAGTCTCTGATCAAAAAGACATGCTGTTCTTTAAAAGCATCCGATATATATTTAAGAAATATCAAACCGAGAACAACATGCTTGTATTCGGCAGCATCCATGTTGTTTCTCAGTTTATCTGCCGCCTGCCAGAGTTTCTCTTCAAAACCAAGATTTGCCCCGTTTGAACGCTTATCCTTAATTTCAGCCATCTTTACACCTTGATACTGTACGTTTATAGATACGCGGCAGAAGACCCCGCTACTTGTAGCGAGGATGAATGCCGCAGACTGGTTGTTTTGGCTTCCATAAACTATATATGCTCTTTCAACTAATATAAGTACTGTGCCAAGACGTACTTTAAAATACCGGATGTATCCAACCAAAAAACAAACAATAATCCTGTTACACTGGTTGAACGTATGCAGGTATCTGTACAATGAGCTGCTTGCAGACCGTAAGAATGCTTATGACCGGTGCGGAATCGGATTGAACTACAACCAGCAAGCAGGGCAGTTGAAATACATGAATCTCGACCTGTACTCACAGGTTGCACAGGATGTGATTCGCAGACTTGATAAGGCGTTCCGGAACTTTTTCAGGCGCGTGAAAAACGGTGAGGAACCTGGATACCCACGGTTTCAGGATAGAAACCGCTACGACAGCTTCACCTATCCACAATCCGGATTTAAGATACTGGGCGACGGCAAACTGAAGCTCTCTAAGATTGGAACGATCCGGATATTCATGCATCGGGAGATTGAAGGGAAGGTTAAGACCTGCACAATCAGACGTGATGGAGACCAGTGGTATGCGTGTTTCAGCGTGGAACTTCCAGATCCGAAACCAAAAGAGATTCTAACCTCCACCGGCGTAGATGTCGGGATAACCACGCTTGCAACACTATCCGACGGCACGGTGATTGAGAATCCAAAAACCCTCGATAAGTACGACTCGAAGTTACGGAAGGT
>JAYEFK010000226.1:0-3322 GCA_034658575.1 Methanobacteriota archaeon | reverse complement strand
CGATTCATGATGCATCCTGGAACATGTTACTCAATTTAACGACCTACAAAGCAGAATACGCTGGTGGAGTCGTAGAACTGGTTAATCCACGGAATACATCAAAACAATGCTCTGTTTGCGGCAGCATACAGGCAATGCCACTTTCACAGAGGACATACAGATGTCCGGACTGTGGCAACGTCATGGACCGAGATCATAACGCTGCAATCAACATCTTAAATAAGCATGTAGGCACGGACTGTGTCGAATTTACGCCTGTGGAGAGTTTAGCGTTAGCGGCTCGTCGAAGCAGGAAGCCCCTCTACTTGTAGAGGGGAGGAAGTCACGATCAGTCAGGACTTATATTTGGTTGCGATATGGCTATATACTGCTATTTGAGAGGTGAACAAGATGGAAATGTTACTGAAGATAGAGGGGAGTGAGATTTACCCGCTTGCAGAGATTGCAAAGATTGAGAAGACCGAAATAACGACAACGATAACTTCGTTATTGCACGAATGGATTGAAAAAAAGATTATCGGGTTATACTCGGATGGAAAGATATCGCTCTGGAAAGCCGCAGAGATTCTGGGAATATCGTCGTGGGAGATGATTGATGTACTGGTCGAGCGTGGGGCTAAGATCCAGATCGGGAGAATGGAACATTGATCGTGGTCAGTACTACAACCCCTCTGATATATCTCTAAAAGGCGGATAAATTAACTATTTTAAAGGATTTATTTGGGAATGTTTATATCCCAACAGAGGTGTATAGTGAGGCGGTTGAATCTGGACTTTCAAAAGGTTATTCCGACGCCCAAAGGATAGATACCGCGTGCAAGGATTGGATAATCGTAAAATCGGCAAGCGTTGATCCCGAACTGGCGCTAATTCAAAATTTAAGTCGGCATTCCGGCATTGATGAAACGTTAGTCGGCATACATGCCGGGGAGATCGAAGCAATATCACTGGCAATAGAACTTGGTGCAGAATTCCTGATTGCTGACGATAGGGCGGTTATCAGGTTCATTCTCAATATACCCTCCTTGTTTAATTTTAGCGTGATCGGAACAGGAGATATACTATGCATCGCTCTTGACAGGGGGATAATCTCCCAAAGCGACTATGACGATTTCTTTCAGATATTCGGGACCGCGGTAGCATTTGTGTCGCAGAAACACGGGCGCGATACCAATGTTTTTTAGCATGGTACGATACCAAACAATCCTGTGAAAACTTCGTGGAGATGACCAGATGTTAGCAAAAAGAATCATCCCGTGCCTCGACTGCGATCTCGGGGTTCCGCATGGCAGGGTTGTAAAAGGGATTCAGTTCAAGCAGATCAGGTACGCAGGCATCCCGTGGGAACTTGCCGAAGGGTATGACAGGCAGGGCGCGGATGAACTGATCTTCCTTGACATCACCGCATCGCACGAGAGAAGGGAGACGATGGCAAAAGTGATTGAGAAGACGTCTGAGAACGTGTTTATGCCGCTTACGGTCGGCGGCGGCATCGGGAGTCTCTCGGATGCCAGAACCGCGTTTAATTCAGGGGCAGACAAGGTCTCGATCAACACCGCAGCACTCAAAAACCAGGGACCTGATCGGTGAGATCGCAGAGTACTTCGGGACGCAAGCCTGCGTTGTAGCGATCGATGCCAAGCGGAGGTACGTGCGCGAACCCGGCAGGGAGATGGTCGACACGCCGGATGGCGAGTGCTGGTTCGAGTGCTCATTCTACGGTGGAAGGGAATTTACTGGCGTTGATGCGATACAGTGGGTGATAGAGGCAGAAGAGCGGGGAGCCGGAGATATCATGCTCACAAGCATGGATCGGGACGGTACAAAGGACGGATTCGACATCGAACTGACGAGAGCGATCAGCGACAGCGTGAACATCCCGGTGATCGCATCAGGCGGCTGCGGGAATCCTGACCATATTCTCGAGGTCCTGCGGGATACGAATGCGTCGGCAGCCCTTGCCGCGAGCATCTTTCATTTCGGCGAGTACACTGTCGGCGAGGTGAAGGAGTATCTGCGGATTGGTGGGGCGTATATGCGGCTGTAGTGGTTAGTAGTAATAATACAAGCGCGGTGGATCGAGCGGGCATTATGCGTGACCGACAGGTACTCGTAACATCTGACCCCCCAGCCACTCCCCCTGTGATGGGACCGCGGCGATTTGAACGCCGGTCACCAGATCCCCGACCTGGTAGGATGGACCAAGCTACCCTACGGTCCCGCTAATTCCCGTGAAAGAAATCTCCGTCCCGGGAATCGACACCTTCGGTGTTACGCGAGTTCTCGTAATCGCTGAATGTCGCTCATCGTCTCTTCGTTGGATACCATCTTATCACTTTCGAGCAGTTCCACGATCTGGCGAAGCGGAACGCCGAGCTTATACACCTTGACAGGTCGCCCTTTGCCGGCCTTCTTCTTCTCTTCCCGCTCTGAGATCCACTTGTTCGCACGCAGCACGCGCATGGCAGCGCTGACCTCTGGCTGTCTGATAGTGGCAGCGGCTTCGAGATCTCGGGACGTCATCTCTGTTGTGCTGGAGAGACATGCGATGGTTCTCGATACGATCTTTGGCAGTCCGAGACCCTGAAGCAGTTCTGCAATTTCGTGTTCTTGTTCGCCCATTACCTGTATCGACAGTTCTTTCATAATATTCACCTTAATATAAGTCGGCTCTGTTCACTTATAAAGTTTGTGCATATAATATAAAGAAAGCGATTTGTTATAACGCGAGTTCTCGTGCGTAGGCGAGCGACGATCTGATTTGCGAGGGGACGTCCGCATCGGTGACATCGAGATGCCCCGGATACATCACTTCCGGATCGAGCGTTGTGAGCAGTTTTATCGAACGGATAAGATCAGAGAGATCACCCCCGAGATCGCACCTCCCGATCCCGCTATCCGGGAATACGGTATCTCCGGAGAAGAGACTTCTGGTCTCTGATTCGTATAAACAGATACCGCCTGGCGTGTGACCCGGCGTATGGATCACCTCCAGCATAAAATTGTCCGATTCAAAGATCTCCCCGCCATAGAGCAGTATATCAGGACGTATCTCTGGCGCGCGTTCGCCAAAGAGTACCGACGAGGTCGCATAGTCATCATCAAGCAGTCTTGCATCCTCTTCATGGATTGCGATTCTAGCACCGGTCATTTCAGCGATCTCTGGTGCCGCGCAGGTGTGGTCGAAGTGACAGTGCGTGAGTATGATCAGTTCAATATCATATCCCGCGACCTCCCGGGGGTCGATCCCTGCATCTATGAGGACTGTTCCATCGATCAGGTATGCATTTGCATATCGTGAGAACCTCTGCACATCGAGTTT
>JAYEFK010000225.1:0-3336 GCA_034658575.1 Methanobacteriota archaeon | reverse complement strand
TGCAAGTTTGGTGATTTCGAAAACATGTTCAGCGAGTCCCCGGATACCCTTGCATCACAGGTGATGGCGAATTTGCAAAATCCGGATGATCGCGAGATCATGCAGAATTTCACCAATTCGTTCAGACTGATCCGTGAGTTCGAGAAGTACTGCAACGAGAGATACGCAGAGTCCGAAATCTTGATCGGGAAACTTGAGGTAATATACAGTTCACTCAAAGCAGCAGAACCGATCACGAAAGAGGAAATCTTGCCGCTGGTGGAAGAGAATCTGGCTGCACTGCGGATGATGAGCGGCGTTGAAGCACAGAAAGAACGTGGAATGTGGATGTGTGAGAAACTGGTCGAACTGCTACATATAGCGACATTCAAGATCAAATACAATAAGACTGATATCGAGGGCTAAAACGATGACAATAGAAGAGCAGGTGAAACTGGCAGAAAAAGCAGCACTCGGACTCGCATCCGCGTCTACTGCGGCAAAGAACAGTGCGCTTGAGCGCGTAGCTCGCAGCATAGACGCGAACAGAGATCGCATACAGAGAGCAAATGAACTGGACGTAGAGGACGCAGAGAAAGCAAACCTCGCACCGGCACTCATCAGAAGGCTCAAGCTCGATAATAAAAAGATCGATGAGATGATCGAGGGCGTGAGATCGGTGATCGGGCTCGTTGATCCGGTTGGAACGGTTCTCTCTGAAACCGAACTCGACGAGTCGCTCAACCTTTACAAAGTTAGAACCCCGATCGGGTTAATCGGAGTGATCTTTGAGTCGCGACCCGATGCGCTCGTTCAGATTTCATCGCTCTGCATCAAGTCAGGAAACGCGGTCGTTCTGAAAGGGGGTTCTGAAGCCAAAGGCAGCAACAGGATACTTTTTAACAGTATAAAAGATGCAATCGAAGAGGATGCAATATTCAAAGACTCGATCCAGCTTGTCGAGACGAGGGAGGACGTGCGTGAGCTTCTGAAACTCGACAGCCATATCGATCTCATGATCCCGAGGGGAGGAAATGCACTTGTGAGATACATCCAGGAGAACACGAAGATCCCGGTGCTCGGGCATTCGGACGGGCTATGCCATGTTTACGTGGATAAGTACTCCGATCTCGATATGGCGGTAGATGTTGCGTTCGATTCGAAGTGCCAGTATGTAGCGGTCTGCAATGCGATGGAAACTCTCCTGGTCCATACAGATATTGCTGACGAGTTCCTACCGAGGGTCAAGGCACGATATGATGCAGAGGGCGTCGAGTTGAGGGGCGATGAGCGGGTGAGCGCAGTGATCGGATGCGATCCGGCATCTGAAGATGACTGGATAACCGAGTACAACGACCTTATCCTATCGATTCGAATCGTTGACTCGGCAGGGGACGCAATCGATCATATAAACCGGTATGGCAGTCACCACACCGATGCGATCGTAACATCTGATGAATTGATGGCAGAGCGATTCTTAAGCGAAGTGGACTCATCATCAGTGATGTGGAACTGCTCAACAAGGTTTGCGGACGGGTTTCGGTACGGGCTTGGTTCTGAAGTCGGGATCTCGACTGGCAAGATTCACTCTCGCGGTCCTGTCGGACTTGAGGGGCTCACGATCTACAAATACAAGTTGATCGGAGCCGGGCAGATCGTTGCCGATTACGCCGATGGCAGGAAGCGGTTCACCCACCGGCAGGTGGCGTGAGGTGAGAAATGAGGTCGCTTCGAACGGATCGGGTCGTTGTCAAGGTCGGGACGAACACACTTGCAAGTGAGGGCAGGGGTCTCAACTACGTGCTGATCGAGAGCATCGCAGAGCAGATATCCGGACTCCAGGGGCAGGGGCATGAGTTCATCGTCGTCACATCCGGTGCGATCGGGCTCGGGTGCAGTGAACTTTCGCTTCCGGAAAGACCGTCCGAGATCGTTCTGCGGCAGGTTTGCGCTGCGATCGGGCAGAGCAAGGTTATGGAAGTGTATCATCGGGCTTTCGAACATTACGGCGGGATCGTTGCCCAGATTCTTCTCACTTATGGTGATTTTAAAGATGAGTCGAAGCACAAAAACCTTAGAAACGGGATACGCGAACTCCTGCGGTTGGGCGCAACACCGATCATCAATGAGAATGATGTCGTTGCAACAGACGAGATCGCCGGGACATTTGGCGATAACGACAGTCTCTCCGCGATGGTCTCGGTTGACGCAGGCGCAGGTCTCCTGATCATCCTGACCGATGTCGATGGCTTGTACGATGGCGATCCGAGAGATAACGATGGTGCAAGGTTGATCGGGACGGTTACTGAGATAACACCGGAGATCGAGGCGGTGGCGGGCAGAACCGGATCCGGACTCGCTGTTGGCGGGATGAAGACAAAGATCGATGCTGCGAGGGTCTGCATGGAGGCAGGCTGTGATCTCGTGATCGCAAATGGGCGGGAGGACGACGTGATCAGGAGGATTGTTGAGGGGGAGGAACTGGGGACGCTCTTTCGCGGGAGGCGCGAGTAGCTATGATAACAGTTGATGATGCGCCGCTATCTTCCGGTTAAACTGGTGGACGGGGTCGCATATCCAACGTTTAAGGGATCTGGTCTGATCACGTCGATTGGGTATGCGGATGGAATTGTTGCGATCGGAGAAGCGGAGACACTGACGGAGGGCGAAGTCGATGTTTGGGTGCTGTGAGGATTCGTGGAAATGACACTGTCTGTTTTGTTCCGAAAATAGCCATGCCCTTAGATTCTAACGCAAGCGTCGACGGCAAAGCCGTTACCGCAGAGTGCGCAGATCCACGCAGAGGGTTGAAAACGGTCTCGAAACTCTGCGCCCTCCGCGTTCGGCATTCGGCACTGCCTCGCAGACCGCGGTGATAAATCACTTGATTTTCAGACAGTGTCGTGATCACTGTGGCAAAAGACAAGTTCCCGCTACTTAAGGGAGGAGCGGAGCCCTTGATACCAGTGGAACTGATGGAACACTACCGCGATATCTTTGAGCATGACCACGGTTCAAAATCAAAATTAGCAACTCTGATCAAGGAGAGGAAGCGGGAGATCAAGCTGGAAGAAGAGCGCAGGCTCTGCTACGTGGCTATGACCAGAGCAAGGGAGCACACCCCTATATGATACTTGCAACCCAGTACAACGGGCGGGCGCGGCTACCGTCCATGTTCCTTGAGGAAGCTGTGAAGTTGAAGGTCGGGAGCAGGGAACATCTGGATGCGGTCTTCTCTGACCTTGCTGGAGAGGATGAGTGGCGGGGTGTCGATATCGAGAGGGTCAAACCGCTGATGAATGTTTTCTGGAAGCGCAACAGGGATCGCATCCGGAGCAACCTGATGGTGGAGCAGAA
>JAYEFK010000224.1:0-3365 GCA_034658575.1 Methanobacteriota archaeon | reverse complement strand
CGCAATCCGCGGATCTCTGTGGTGGTCTCGTCCTGCTTCTCAAGCATAATGCCCATCTGGGAGTTGAGACTTCCAAATCCGGTTCGCATAACCTCAATCATTTCCTTGAGATAGTCCGATGCTTTATCCAGCCGCTCATCAGTCTCTCCTTCTCCGACAAGTTTGTAGAAGTCAGCGAAATCACCGGTGGCATCGGCATGCTCAACTTCGACATCCACGACATCGATGAGTGTATTTTTAATCCATATCGCATCGAGAAACTTTCCAAAATCACCGTTTTTGCTTTCCGCGATTATCCAGACCCGTCCGTCATCAAGATTCTGGACAAATCCGGTCAATCCAAAGTCTTTTGCGATCCCGATGACCTTTGCCCGGTATCCCACATTCTGAATCCTTCCGGAAACCGTGGCTCTTATCTTATTCATCAAATTCACTTTTTTAGCGGGCGGTCATAAACTTTGTGCTGCGTGACGCTGGTGTGGTGTGACTTCCAGTGATCCCGCTAGAGTTCGCAGAGACTCCATGTTCACTATGTACTCCGCGGTAAATTGCCACGACACTCAAGTATGTGCCCAGAAACAGATGGAAGTGAGCCCCTTTTTCTCAAGCAGCATCCGACTGGGTGTAACTGTGACTCAGTACACCTCAGACGGCTCAAACACCTTCTCGCCAACCACTTCGCCATCGATTCTTCGGTAGAAGCATGACCGGTATCCAGTATGGCAGGCGCCTCCTATCTGCTCGACCCGGAGCAGCAGATCGTCGCAGTCGCAATCGATCAGCACCTCATGCACCTTCTGGAGGTGTCCTGAACTCTCGCCCTTCTTCCAGAGTTTCTTCCGGCTTCTGCTCCAGTAGTGCGCTACATTCGTATCGAGTGTCAGTCCAAACGCTTCTTCGTTCATGTACGCACACATCAGCACCTCGTTTGTGCTTACGTCCTGGACAACCACATGCACCAAGCCGTCTTTGTAGTTGGGTTGAATAATGCCTCCGTTCATACACACAATGTGGCAATAACCGTAATTAACATCTTCGCACAACCACAGAAACTACAGCAACTACAGCAACTACAGCAACCAAAACAACAGAACAATCACAACAACCGGGACAACTACAATGATCATTGGAATCGATGACACCGACTCACGAAGCGACGGCGGCTGCACCACATACATTGCATCAGTATTAGTGGAGAAACTCAAGAAATACGGCGATCTGGCAGATTACCCGCTGTTGATCCGGTTGAATCCGAACATCAGGTACAAGACGAGGGGGAACGGTGCGGTTGCCATTAATATCGAGATAGATGGGACAAACGAAGCAGACGAGGTGAAAGAGGTGGTTCTGGATGAAGTGAGGTCGCAGTCAAAGTTGTCTGACAAGAACACAAACCCCGGGGTGGTGTTTCTTGATGGTACACCTCCGGACATGAGAAACGACCTCGAATCATTTTCCAGACGTGCGATGCAGGATATCCTCCGGATAAAGGATGCGAAAGATCTGCTAAACAAGTATGACATCGACTCCTATGGATTTAAGAACGGACGCGGTCTCATCGGCGCGCTCGCGGCAGCCGCGGTCGCATCAAACGGCATCCCGGACTACACATTCGAGTTGATCGCATACCGAAGACCTGGGCGCGTCGGCACACCAAGAGAGGTCGATGCCGGGAGCATCCGGGACGCGGACCTGCGAACATATCCGCGGACATGGGACACCGTTGATATCGCAAACAATGCGGTCGTCTGCGTCCCGCATGGATGCGATCCTGTCCTCTTCGGGATCCGCGGGGAAGCAGACGGGGTTATTGACGCTCTCGATCACATCAGGTCAGAGCCGATCGAGCGCTCGGTCTTGTTCAGGACGAATCAGGGAACAGACATGCATCTGGTGCGATCGACGATCGACCGGACTCGTGGCGGGCGTTCGTATATCTTACGAGGCGTAGTCTCTTCCGCGCCGCAAACAATTCATGGCGGGCACGTCATCTTCGGGATTGCCGACCCGCAGTCGGGATCTGGGATCGATTGCGCAGCTTTTGAGCCGACAAAGAACTTCCGGGGCATTATCCGACAACTGGCGGCGGGGGACCGGGTTATTGTCTGCGGAAGTGTGGATGACAGGACGGTTCATCTCGAGAAGATAAAGATCGAGCATCTGACTGCCCTGTACGAGACCGGAAATCCGGTCTGCGCCTGCGGAAGACGCATGAAATCGGCTGGCGCCGGGCAGGGTTACCGTTGCAAGCGATGCAGAACAGCGTCTCTTGTACCCGATCGCGTGCCGATTAAGCGTAGTCTCGACTGCGGCTGGTACGAGGTCCCGCCATCTGCGAGACGGCACATCGCAAAGCCACTCGTGCGGTATGCAGGCGGGGCACATCCGGTGCATCCGGGCAGATGATCGACCGCAAGTTTAATATTAAATACTGACAATATGATTTAATTGTATGACATTCCTTCTCCAGAGCAAACGGGATGCAACGAAATTCCAGATTCTTGTGGAGGTCGCATCGCATCAGCCGAATGTGCGCCAGAGCGAGATTGCGCACACACTCGGGATTACACCGCAGGCAGTCTCTGAATATCTAAAGGAACTGACGAACCAGGGGTTTGTGTACAGCGACGGGCGTGTCAGGTACAAGGCGACTGCAAAAGGGGTCGAATGGATAACCGAACACGCATTCTCACTTCGGCGGTATGCGCGATTCGTACTTGAGGAGGTCGTCAGCCAGGTTGCGGTCTGGACTGCGATCGCTGACGAACCGTTGCAGGCAGGTACGCGGATTCATCTGTATATGCGTGATGGGCTCCTGTACGCATCCGCGAAGCATGAAACAGGCGCAACAGGCAAGGTCATCTCAGATGTGCAGAAAGGAAGGGACGTCGGCGTTACCGATCTGAAAGGGATCATTGATCTTCCGGATGTTAAAATCGTTATCGGGAAGGTGCCGAGAGCCCATCGCGGGGGTTCTACTGCTGTCAATTACCAGATGCTTAAAAAACTTACCGAAGCGGATCGTTTCATTGCGGTGATCGGTGTTGAGGCGTTGATCGCTCTGAAAAATATCGGGATCGATGCAGATGTGATGTTCGGCGCAAAGGAGGCGGTGATAGAAGCCGCATGGCATGGACTGTCCTCTTTTGTGCTCTCAGTGGATGATGAACTCCCTTCGCTTTTAAAGCGACTGGAGGCAGAGGGCATAGAGTACGAACTGCACGATCTGAAGGCGTAGTGCCCTGACAATTAGGAGCTATCGCAGTCAATTTTGTATCGATTGGTATGGAATATATACACGTCCATGGTTTAGTTACAGTACCGGCAGGTTGCAAGTACTTTTAAGGAGGAGGACATTTGAGTAT
>JAYEFK010000223.1:0-13858 GCA_034658575.1 Methanobacteriota archaeon | reverse complement strand
AACCAGACACATTCCATGTAGACGTGCTCCTGCATGGCGCATTCGGTGGCGACTGCCTCGACTGCCACCAGATCGGGGGACTCGCACCGCCTGATGTCCAGATCGATATGGATGCATTCGGAAAGTCGGTACATGCGAGGATCAACCGTAATGCCACGTACAACGCAACAATGACCAGTCTCATGAGTAAAGCATGCTGGGCATGTCACAGCAACTTAACATCAGATGGTGTCGAGCCATACGATCACCCACCCGATTACTGGGATCCGAAACCGTGCGTCACATGCCACGAACATGACCTCTTCGATGCCCCGCCGATATACGAGCACTTCTACAAGGGCGGGAGCGGCGTGGGCATAGATATCAGGGTCGAGTGTGTCGATTGCCACTTAAACGGAACAGCTGAGCACAAAATAATCCCTGAGATGTCTTACGAGGCGGAGGCGTCCCATTACGCATCGAGAGACGTGCTTCCAGCGACAGATAACTGTTCGGTATGCCATCAGGACGTGGAGGTCGGCGCGGCGTTTGGGGATGCTTCGCAGGTCTTTGCGCATGACAAAAGCGGAGCGTGTGAGGACTGCCACGGAATTGTCGAGACGTTCCATGACCACAAACTCGTGATACCGCCTGAACGGACATGCAAGGACTGCCATACCAGCGCAGAGTCAGTGGATAAATACGGGACTCCCGGACAGATCAGGACGCACTATCCCGGAGCGCCGGCAGAGAGTGTTGACACCACAAAGGTCGATGAGACGCTTGTCTGCGACAAATGCCACAACGGAACGATCCATAGCCCGTATCTCACCAGACACCTGAATGCGAGCAACGAGACCGTGTTCAAGGGCTACTGCTTCGACTGCCACGCAAAGGGAGGCACCTTCCCGTACCCGTCCCGCACCCAGATCAGCAAGCTCAGTCACGGAAAGGAGGCAGAATGCATGGCAGTAAACTGCATCGAGCCGTGCCACAACGCAAGCGGCGTGAGCAGGTTCCACGAGCCGACCGATGTCGTGAGCGGGTACTTCGGGCTTGCGCCGAGCGGTGCAGGCGCGGATTGCACAGACTGTCACCCGAAACACATGAGACTCGGCGAGTTCGAAGAAGAGGTTGACTGTCTCGAATGCCACCCCGGATACGGGACAGCGCATTACAGCGATGCGATCGTCGAAGAGGTTGACAAGACCTACACATGTGCGCTCTGCCACAACGAAAAGGCAGATCAGTATCACAATCTCACTTATACTTATGGAGAGGACGGGATCAGGGTTGATGAATCATGTTATACCTGCCATTCCCACGACACGAACTTCACAGAGTCGCAGACCCTGACTTATAGCGCGGGAGAGGTGCGCGGCGGCGTAATGATCGCAGGTGAGATTACGGAGGTCGATGTGGGAGAGGCGTTTACATGTACCGAGTGCCACAACGTCACAGACACACCGTTCCATTACAGCCCGTATCCGCTTGGAAGCCCGCAGGACCCTGGCTGGGATGGTTGGGCAGCAGGCGTCAGGGTAAAGGATTGTAAGGACTGTCACACCTATTATGGCGGGAAACCTCCATTTAATGCGACCGATATGAGCGGCACTTCGCACGGATATGAAGAGGACTGTTATGTCTGTCACGGCGGCAGGAGTCCGGTCACGTTCCACACGCTCGAGGTCTTCGATGTGACCCCGCACGTCTCAGAGATCTCGATCACACCCGATCATGTCCATGCCGGCGAGTCGACGGTGCTGAACGCGAAGGTCGTGACCGGATGGAAGATGAAGGTGAGATATATCGAGTATTTCGTTGATATACCCGGTGAGATGGGAGAGGGGACTCCGCTTACGTTCACACGTACCGAGTATTATGGGCAGGCAATCGAAGCCACTGCGGTCGTCAATACGACCGGGTGGTCGCAGGGCAAGCACACGATCTTTGTCCAGTCGCTTGACTCACGCGGGATATGGAGTGATCCAAGACCTGTGATGCTTACCGTGACCAGACCGAAAGGCGTGCTCGAAGCGATATTCCTGCGTAGGGAGATGCTCTTTATAGGCGCAATCGCAATCATAGCACTAATCATCACAATGTTGTACAGGATCAGGGGTAGAAAGATGAAATGACCGGTGGGGAGATCTTACTATACGCGGCACTGGTATGCGAGCTGCTTGCAGTGGTAGTGCTACTGTCCTATGGTCGGTACCGGATCAATCCCACCTACATCCTTACCGCGACACGGCTGGCGCTGTTGCTCCAGAGCGCTGCGATAGGGCTGATGGCGTACTATTTCATCAAGGATAATTTTAGCGTTCTCTATGTGTGGCAGTACTCTGCAAGCGGGATGCCACTCATGTATAAGATAGCGGCAGTCTTTGCAGGACAGGAGGGGACGTACCTGCTGTGGGCATGGGCATCCATCATTGCGGTCTGGTTCATCATAGAGGATTACAGATTTAAGAATCCGCTGCACCGGAAAACAGAACTCATAGCGATGATCGTATCGATCTTCATCCTCTTGCTCTGCATCAAGTCTGAGCCGTTCAGATCGATCACCGAGCTGATCGGTCAGGTTCCGGAGGAAGGTAATGGATTAAATCCAGTCTTCATCACGATATGGATGGTTATCCATCCGTTCGTCACATTCATAGCTTATGCTGCGACGGTCGTTCCCGCGTCCGCTGCAACTGCTCATCTCATCACAGGCAGGGAAGGTTGGCACAGGATCTCGCGGCAGTGGCTCAGGATCTCATGGATGTTTCTTTCGATATGCATGGTAACAGGTGGCGTATGGGCATACAAGCTCGTCGGATGGGGTGGTTTCTGGAACTGGGACCCTGTGCAGACCGCGACACTCATATTGTGGCTGTTCGTAACCGCTGTGCTGCATATACTCGTCAGGTATCATGAGGGGAAGGAATATACGACTGCTGCACCAGTAGCAACGATATTTTTATTCGTATCCACCATCTACGTGACACTGGTTACCAGACAGGGGATCATACACTCGCTCCATGACTTCCCAGGCACGCCAACATTCGGATTGCTGGTCTTTTGCATAATCGCTGCCAGCATCATGGCAACCGGACTCGGGATGCGTAAGTTCCTGCGAACCCGCGTGACAACCAGCCCTACGAAATCCGTCTTTTCGACGCGTAATACCTTTTTATGGACGAATATTCTGCTGATTGCAATCGCTTTCGTATGCTTCTGGGGACTTACATACAGTTTTGTCTCGCAGCATCTCTTCGGCACGAAGGTCATAATCCCGCAGGAATTTTTCAATGTCTGGTGCTTTATTCCGGCGATGCTGCTCATACTGCTGACCGGTGTATGTATGGCGTATGGCAGGATCCACGATACGTTTCTTAAATATATACTGCTTTTCGTATTCGCACTTTCGTTTTTGCTGGCGATGTTGCCCGGTCATAAACTGCTGGATAGCGGGGGCGAATTTTACCAGACATCATCGATAATTATAAAGACACTCGGATCGATCTCGGTGTGGGCGTCTGTTCCGGCATTTCTGTTTGTGTTTATTGCGATCCTGTCCAAGCTCTCAAGGGATCTCAAGCGGATGCACGGGCGCATGAGGATCAGGACGACAGGGATCAACTTTGTCCATATCGGTTTCGTACTGGTGATAGCAGGCGTAATTGTCACCACATCATTCGATATCTCTTCAAGCGTTGTGTACGGTGTGGATGAACTGAGTACGAAGAAGGATATGGGGAACGGCTGGAGCATGGAGCTTGCAGAGTTTGATGTCTTCCAGAATCCGGATGGCGCATGGACGCAGACTGCGCATTTAAACATCTATAAGGATGGTAAACTCTACTGCGCCGGTGCGACCGGATTTACCAATACCAAGCACTTCGGGGACGTTCACGATCCGATGATCAAGCGTGGTGTAACGCGTGATGTGTATGCGCAGTTCAGCGGGACAAGATCCCATATATCGACCGAAGCGGTAATCCCGATAAGCGTCAAAATTATACCCGGGGTATCCCTGCTCTGGGCGGGATGCATTCTTATGCTGATTGGCATACACTGTATCATCATATCGATATACCTGCTGGTGATAAAGAAGAGAGAACTGCTTACACGAGCCATACGCGGTGATGTTACATGAGACTCCTTCCCTCTTTGCGCGGGCGAAAGCGATACCTCGCTTTCAGGATGTTACCTGGTGGTACGGATACGATATCGAGACGTGATCTCACCTTCGAACTGGACCGGTCCTCGCAATCGCTTCTCGGGGATGAGGGCAGCAGCGAGTGCGATATCCGGGTGCTGTCGTTTGATGGCATGGAAGGGATCGTTTCGTGCGTGCACACTGAGACTGCACGCGTCCGTGCCGTGCTCGCCACGATCTATGAGATCCGGAACAGACGCGCCACTGTTCGCGTGATCGGAGTTTCAGGAACGGTTAAGGGAGCAAAACGATTTTTTATCGAGAAAAGGTGAGAAAAATAGAGAAAAAACAAAGTTTGACGGTACCCGAGAAGTTCGGGGCGTTCTCTGTACTGTGCACCTCGGTATACCTGATAGCGATCTCGATCTTCCCTGTGATGTACAATCTCACCGGAGAATTTGAAAAAAGCGACTTCATCTTTAATTCAATCCTCCTTTTGATCGGAACCGGATCGCTATTCGGGAGTATACAGTTTATCAAGAAGAGTATCCTCTTTGAACAACTGCTCGATCTCGGATTTGAAAAAGGAATCTATGCACGGCTCGAACCAATCTTAAATGATATCGTAGAGTCGCAGGTCTCGATGAACGATGTGGCAGATCAGCTTAAATACATGAACACGAACATCGACCGGCTGCAGAAACGGTCACACAGCAGCAGCACCGGGACCGGGGCAGGATTGGTCGATGTCAGGGAAGAGATATTCAGGTTTTTGCGGATGGTGCTACTGATCAATGTGTCGCTTGCCGTATTCATCTATCTGCTGAGGGCGTACGGGACGATCATACCTTATGCGATGGCGATGCTCTTTGTCCTGTGGTGGGCAGAGATCACTTTCGAGTTTCGGATGTGGAAGAACTCGTGGGTATGGGCATGGGTCTTTGTCCCGATACTGACCATACCGATCACAACGATTCTTGCAGACCTGCTGTACGGCGATGCGATTTTGGTTGCTGCGATGTCTGTCGTGCTGGTCATATATGTGGCTGCATACTATACATGGAGCAGGTACCTTGTCGAGCGAACGCTGCCGTTTGGCATCTCCGGGATCGCAAAGGAAGATCTGCCTACGAGCCGGTTTTCCGGTGTGCTCCGGATCATCGACCTGATCCGGAAATTTGTGCGAAGATGGTCACGGCAGATCTCGATTGTGTTCTTTACCGCATCGGCTACCCTCTTCCTGCTGGTGGTGCTCACTGTCGCATTCATGATCGGGTTGTGGCAGTCCCCGATCCCGATCAGCACCGGTCAACTGATGCTGCTTGGGCTACACGTCTTCATCTTCTTCTCGGTCGGGAGAAAGTTGCGGAAGAAGAGTATAGCAGCATCGCGTCCTGTGGCACTGCAGGAGAGCTCCTGAACCAAAACCCTGTTGAATATGAGTTTTCAACGAGGGTTGTTTGAGAAGCGAACCAGCTTTTTTTGCTGACCCGGGTGGCTGCATTTAAAACTGTGTCTGTGGCAGGCACGGACGCCGCGAAATTGCGGCATGTGTTAAGTGGAGAAGATGCAGATCGATGCCGATTCCAGGGTTTTTTTGGCCGAGATTTTGTTAAAAGTTCGGGTATCATCCCGAGCGTCCACCGACCCGGATGCCGAGAAGAAAATGAAAGAGATAAACGAAGCTCATGATGTGCTATCAGACCCCGGATAAGCGTGCACAGTACGATAATTTTGAAAACGTCTTCAAAGGCTGATAGTGTGGAGCAGCTCGCGGGGTGTGGATGATCGAGTCGCATCACCCGATATATCGCAGGTCTTCATCGCCCCTGTTCATCGATTCCTGCATCTGCTGCATCTCCTGCAGTTTCGCAACGACCTTCTCCATCTCTGCGGCGTGTTCATCGAGCGCCTGCGTGTCCACCTCGATGCCGAGCGCCTGACTGAGCACACGCAGCACCGCCTGCGAACTCTTCGGATCGACGAGATAGCCGGAGGTGATCCCCATCAGGCAGGCTGCATCGATACCTCTTGCTTCACCCATCGCAAGCATAATCCCCGAAATACCGACGATCCCGCCCCACGGCTCGTTCTCCTGAAATTCGACGCCATATCCGGATAATTCTTCGATCAGGTCAGGATTGTTGACCGCGCCGACCACACTGTCGGCATCCTCCAGTTGGTATGTCGCATAACCGCCAAGTGTGTATATCCGGGATACGCCAAGCTGCTGCACGATGTCCAGAAACGCATCGCAAAGAATGTAGTGCCCTTCGTTTGTCACGCTCTGATAGTCTCCAACCAGAATCAGCAGATCGTCCCCGTTCTCGGTGTGGTGCGCATACAACTCATTCCGAGACAGTCTGACCGTGCTATCGTCAAGCGCAATCACCTGCGGCGGCAGATGGGTGGAGTAGATATCAATGATCCGCTCTGCATGGAGTTCGTCGATCAGGTGCTCGGCAACCAGTTTGCCGACATGCCCAACGCCGGGCAGTCCCTCGATCAGGATCGGGGAGTCCAGTTCGATATCCTGCAAGACATGGATGGTGATATCACTTGTAAATGTCAGTGGCTGATCACCCTCGATTCTCGTTATGTTGGAGTTTGTCATTGTGATCAATCGGATTCGATTCTCGGTGCGAGGACGTACTTGACCTTACAGTCGCCGCCGGTAGGTTCAAACAGCATGACTGCCGGGAGATCGCGCCCAAGATTGATGACAACCTCGCCAGCGCCACCAACGCCCTTGCTGATGTCAGTAAGATAATCCAGTGAGTAGAGCGACCTGACCTCAGCGGGAGCGATGCTGATCAGATCCGAGCCGGTCAGATCGAGTCTGACATGATCTGTGTCGCCAGTCGCTTCCATGAAGAAGACGCCATCGTGCACGCCCATGCTCATGTGATCGCTCACCATCTCAGCCGCCTTGATCATCCGCTTGAAGACGCTACCCGAAACCGCAATCTCCGCTGGAAGATCGAGCGCAGGCACCGATGGCGCCTTTCGCATAGTGGACGGGTCGAGCAGGGATAAGGTGTACGAAAGTCCGCTCATGCTGATATCGAGTTTATGCGTATCAGGATCCAGCTCAAGTTCGATCTCCCCGCTCCTGTCTGCCATTCCAAGAATTTCAACAAATCTACTCAGGTCGATACCAATTTCACCCTCAGTCCCCTCAAAGAGTATGAACGCATCGTTGGATAATTCGAGCGAGACCATTGCCGCATTTGCAGGATCAACTGCACGAGCCGACAAACCCTCCGGAGCGATCTCGAATCGCGCCTCGTCGACAACTGCCGACACCGCTTTGATCGCATCCTGCAATACCTCTGCGCTGATGATTGCCTTAAACATGTAATTTTCCTCCGATAATATGAATGGGTGGGATTGCATCTATTATTAATCCTTGCAAAAGGTGGTCGGGTTATCGAGTGCCGGGATTTTCTGCCGGGTTGGCAGCCACTCGCAAACACAAAAGATAATACGCTTATTGCGACCCGTATAATGTAGCATCAGACACTCCGGACCGGAGTTGCAGGCAACACCCAACCATGCACAGAAATAACCACGACACAGACACACCCGGCAAGCGCGACATGCACATACGAGTCGTCCTGAACGAGCCACTCTACGAGGGAAACATCGGCTCAACTGCCCGGGTTCTCAAGAACTTCGGATTTCAGGATCTGGTGCTCGTAAATCCCTGCCCGATCGGTTCTGAGGCGTGGATGATGGCGCAGCACGCACGGGACCTACTAAAAAGTGCATCGATCTGTGAAACAGTTGGTGAAGCAATCGACGGGTCCGATCTCATAATCGGAACGACCGGGATGCGCGGGGAGACTGCTGGAAGGCATATCCGGATGCCTGCGTATTCGCCAGGCGAGGTGCGCGAGAAATTAAGCGGCAGGGCAGGAACCGTGTCTATCGTATTTGGACGGGAGAATGACGGGCTCACGAATGAAGAACTGAAGATCTGTGACCTCATAGTAAGCATCCCGACCAGCGAAGAGTATCCGATCATGAATCTCTCGCACGCTGTCGCGGTGGTGCTTTATGAGTTGTGCGACATCGAGAGCGGGAGCGTCTTGCTTGCGGATCGGCACGATCTCGATCTGCTGTACGACCACATCAGGACTGTGCTCTGCGATCTCGATTATCCCGAACACAAGAGGCAGAAGACCGTGCTGATGACGAGGCGGATACTGGGGCGGGCAGAACTGACCGCAAGGGAGGTATACACGCTGCGCGGGATTCTGAGGCTGATCGACTATCACAACAGGTAGGGTCGAAATCCGGGGGATTTGTGATCTCCGCCGAAGACCGGGTGATCGGCGCATTCTGACCCGGGTTTGACAAGCACTTCGCCTAACCGCGTAAATACGCGAGACGAATGAACAAAATTCGCATCGTTTTCTGGAACCCACTCCTATCGGTTCGCGCGCATCCTGACACGCGACATTCATCACGCGGATGTATGGCGATGTAGGAATGGTTTTCGGGCTATTTCCTGACCGTAAGCACTTGCATATCCCGGACCAAATACCGAGATCGCCCCAAGCACATCCCGGATTTTATGTCAAGATTTATAGATACGCGGCAGAAGACCCCGCTACTTGTAGCGGGGATGAATGCCGCACCATACGACTTAAGTATTCTACCATCATCACTATCACTAACATGCGAAAGACATACCAGTTCCGGATATATCCAACAACAAAACAGTCTCTTCGACTGTTGCACTGGTTGAACGTATGCAGGTATCTGTACAATGAGATGCTTGAAGGCCGTAAAAATGCGTACGACCGTTGCGGCATTGGATTAAACTATAATCAGCAAGCAGGGCAGTTGAAGTACTTGAATCTCGACCTATACTCACAGGTTGCGCAGGATGTCCTTCGCAGACTCGATAAAACATTTCAGAACTTCTCCAGACGCGTTAAGAATGGCGATAAGAAGGTTGGATACCCTCGTTTTCAGGGTAAGAATCGGTATGATAGTTTCACCTATCCACAATCCGGATTCAAGATACTGGATGACGGCAAACTGAAGCTCTCGAAGATCGGAGCGATACGAATCTTCATACACCGCGAGATCGAAGGGAAGGTTAAAACCTGCACGATCAAGAGGGATGGTGACCAGTGGTATGCCTCTTTCAGTGCGGAACTTCCAGACACAAACCCAAAGGAAATTAAGACCTCCGTTGGTGTGGATGTTGGGATAACCACGCTTGCAACACTATCCGACGGCACGGTGATTGGGAATCCTAAAACCCTCGATAAGTACGACTCGAAGTTACGGAAGGTACAAAAAGACATATCACGGAAAAAGAAAGGATCAAGTAACCGGAATAAGCAAAAAACTGTTCTTAAAGGGGTGTATCGCAAAGTGCGGAACGTCCGGAAGGATTACCTGCACAAAGCAAGCCGGATACTTGCAGATACTTACGACCGAATCGTATTTGAGGACTTGCAGATCAAAAACATGGTGAAAAACCATCATCTTGCAAGATCAATTCACGATGCATCCTGGAACATGTTAATCAATTTCACGACCTACAAAGCAGAATACGCTGGTTGCGTCGTAGAACTGGTTAATCCAAGAAACACATCAAAACAATGCTCTGTTTGCGGCTGCATCCAGTCGATGCCACTTTCACAGAGGACATACCGATGTCCTGATTGTGGGGCTGTCATGGATCGAGATCATAACGCTGCAATCAACATCTTAAATAAGCATGTAGGCACGGACTGTGTCGAATTAACGCCTGTGGAGAGTTTAGCATGAGCGGCTCGTCGAAGCAGGAAGCCCCGTTACTTGTAGCGGGGAGGAAGTCACAAATGTGTGTGAACGATAATACATCAACTAACCAAAGGTTGTGCAGGAATGGATACAAAAGACACGATATATGCAGCGTTAATGGTCGTATCAGCATTTGTGCTGACGTTTAGATGGCTCAATTACCTGGATAACCAGGATCCTGTGATCTATGTCTCTGCGATGGTGCTGGTAGCTGCGCTCGCCGCGATGATCCTGAGTGCGGATGCGCGGCTCAGGAGAATCGAATCCGAGATCGAGGCGAAGGAGCGATCCCTGCGGATCAATATTCAGGGCATGGAGGAGAGCGTGGATCGCAAACTGGATACCATGACAAATGAGACCAGAGCCAGCATAAAAGAGATCACAAGCAGATTATATCGATAAACAGCCATGCGAAAAGCGACCATTCACCGAAAGACAAACGAAACAGAGATTGACCTGACGTTTGTGATCGAGGGAACCGGCAGATCGGAGATCGGCACAGGTGTTGCCTTTCTCGATCATGTTCTGGACTCGTTTGCGAGGCACGGGTTGTTCGATCTCACCATCCGCGCGGCAGGGGATACCGAACTCGGCGATCACCATCTGGTCGAGGATATTGGAATCGTGCTCGGGCAGGCGATATCACAGGCGCTTGGGCGACACGCAGGGATTGCGCGGTTTGCCGATGTCAGGGTGCCGATGGACGAAGCGAGTGCAAGCGTGATCCTTGACCTCAGCGGGAGGAGTTACCTATTATTTGATGCCGGGTTCTCTTCAGACGTAGTTGGCGATCTCACAACCCAGATGGTGCCGCACTTCTTCCACTCGCTGATCACGAATGCCGGCATCAACGCGCACATCGCAGCAAGCGGCGGGAACGACCACCATGTAATCGAGGCGATCTTCAAGGCGTTCGGGATTGCGCTTGCAAGGGCTGCCACGGTCGAGCGGTCTGATATTCCAAGCACGAAGGGCGTGCTCACCGGCTGATGAGTGCAGGCATCTACGCCCAATGCGCGAGTTTCAACCCTCTACAATCTCAATCTTTCTCGGCAGCCCTTCCCTCGCGCCAACCGCCTCTATACACTTCGCGGCAACAAAGTTCCCGAGACGCCCACACACGCCGAGCGGCTCATCCATCAGCAGCCCATACAAAAACCCGGCGCAGAACGCATCCCCGGCACCGGTCGTATCGACGACCCTCGCAGCAAACGATGGAATGGAAACCTCCGCATCCGATGTTCGGATGTAGCATCCGTCTCCACCGAGCGTCACCACAACAATCTCTGCTCCGATCTCGTTTAACTCTCCCGCACCTTCCCTGTAGCCGGATCCCGTAAGCATCTCTATCTCATCCCGATTTAAGAAGACGACCCGGGAATTTGAGATGATCTCCCGGAGTGCATCGAGCCCTCTCCTGACATAGAGCATCCCGGGCGCAAAGGATATCCCGGCTTTCGACCGGTCGAGAATCTCTCTCTGCACATCGATTACGGTTTCTCCGACGAAGGAGGAGAGATGCAGGTATTTCGCGCTTTTTATGTATGATACGTTCTCTGGCGTCAATGAGAGCGCATCGTTCACACCGGGATGCACATACATCGAGCGCTCGCCGCGTGGGTCGATAAGTACGATCGCGCTGCCGGTTCTGCCCCGGGCGACCTCGATCCCTTGTAGGTCCACACCTTCGTTTGCCATCTCAAAACGCAGGTATGCGCCATCGGCATCATCCCCGACCCTTCCGATGAACCCTGTTTTTATGCCGAGTCTGGCGAGAGCAGCGATGGTGTTGGCAGCAGATCCGCCCGGCTGCTCGCTCACAGAATAGACCCCGATCTCCTCTCCAGCAGCTCCGATCCGCTCGACGAGGTAAAGTTTGTCGATATTCAGTGCGCCGATGCCGATGATCTCAACCATGCGCCGCCTCCATAGTTCTGATACTCCCGCAGTTGTAAGGCTCTCTGGTAATTCGCGAGTGCATGCACTTTTCACTCTTCCGGAGGATCCGGTTATGGCAAGGAAGATTAAACCACAGAGAACACAGAGGATCACAGAGAGTTGTTATTTTCATCTTTCGCCCCCTCTGTGTCACTCTGTGTCCTCTGTGGTTTTCCGAAACCTTATTTCGAAATATCAAAAAGTCTGCGGGGTTTTGGTCACCGCAACGCGAGATACCAAATGCCCAGTTATAATTGCCACTGCTGGCAATTAATCCTTTGAGTCTGTTGAGCAGTGAATGGGGGTAAACAGCGTAATCAAGCTCGGTCATACGTTGTTGAGCGCAACCATCATATCCTGCACGAATGCCTCAGCCCCACCTTTGTAGCCAGTACGGTACACTTCCGTACCATCCGATCGGAGAAACACGATGGCAGGCACGCCGGGGCGGGGATTGGTGGGTGTGGGGGAGTTGTATTTTGCAGCAAGGTCGCGGCGTTTATCCGCATTGAATTTTATACACACAAACTTATCTGCCAGATCGATCACGCCCGGGTCTGTGTACACAACCCTATCCAGTTCCTTACAATACTTGCACCAGCCGGTATAGATATCGATCATCACGGGCTTGTTCTGCGCCTGCGCAATCTTCATCCCTTCATCATACGAATACCACGTAATCCCGGTTCCCGGCTCTGCCGACGGCTGTGACGGGGGGGTGGAGTCGATACATGCGCTTATGAGACATGCGACAAGCGCGACAATCGCTACCGATGCAAGCATTCCTCTCTTTTTCATACGAATCACTTCTGCTAACATTTGCAGGTTACCTCCATTAACCTTATCCATGTAGAACCCCCACGTATTCGCAAACGAAACCGTCGAGGCAGAAGATGAACACGCATGGAATGGACGAAAAAACCATCAGATCGACACTCTACGATCTGAAAAGCAAAGATACGCCTTACGAACGTGTTTTGTGTTCGATGTGCACCTATCCGCACCCCCTTGCAGTGGAGGCGCACCGGCAATTCATCGAGGCAAATCTCGGCGATCCCGGGCTCTTTGCCGGAACTGCGGAGATCGAGCACGAGGTGGTGCGGATGATGGGCACGCTCTTTGGCAACCCAGATGCACACGGATACGTCACTACGGGCGGCACCGAATCGAATATCCAGGCGATACATGCGATCAAAACTGCGCGCAAAATCCGCGAGCCAAACATCATCGTTCCAGCGTCAGCGCACTTCTCGTTCGACAAGGTTGCTTACATCCTGGGGATTGGGGTGCGGAAAGCAGACCTTGACCCGGAGTTCAGAGCCGATATCTCGTCGGTTGAGGATTTGATCGATGGAAACACGATCGGGATAGTTGGAATTGCAGGAACCACGGAATTCGGGCAGATAGATCCGATAAAGGAACTTTCAGATCTTGCATTATCGAAAAACCTTTTTCTGCACGTCGATGCTGCATTCGGAGGGTTTGTGATCCCGTTTCTTACCGAGAAGTATGAATTCGATTTCACACTTCCCGGCGTCACCTCGGTCTCTGCCGATCCGCACAAGATGGGATTCGCAACTATACCCACGGGTGGACTTCTGTTTCAGGATTCCTCCTACCTGGACCGGCTATCTGTAGATACACCGTATCTGACGGTTAATTCCCAGCAGACGCTTTTAGGCACGAGAAGCGGGGCATCGGCTGCATCCGCGTATGCGGTCTTCAAGCATCTCGGAAGGGAGGGCTATGAGAGGATCGTGCAGAGGTGCATGGAACTCACGCATGAACTGGCTGCGAGGGCTCGCGAATCCGGAATCGAGCCGCTCATTGATCCTGTGACAAACGTGCTGGTGCTCGATGTGCCTGATGCAGATTCTGTGCGAAGCGAACTGAAGAAGCGCGAATGGGATACGTCGATCACGCGCGACCCGCGTGCGCTGCGTCTGGTGATCATGCCGCACCTCTCCCGCGAGAACCTGAACCTGTTCG
>JAYEFK010000222.1:0-3390 GCA_034658575.1 Methanobacteriota archaeon | reverse complement strand
GTGCTGTCATTTCTGGTCTTTGCTCAAAATTATGTACCGTATTTTCTTGTCTGTTAATTTTATGACTTTGTTTCGTCGTCCCATGCGGAGAAGATGGGTATATAAAGTCAAAGGTTTCGGGACTATACAGTTTTGTTTCGGGCGCGTATTTTCTTGATGACCCTTTTTCCCAGCCCCGGTTGTCTATCAATAGCTCTCTTTCATCCATCCGCACCCATTTACCTACACTGTCTTTGCTCACAAGCAGATGGCGCGCTATTTTACGGTTACTCCATCCGTTCTCGTGCAGTTCTTTTGATTTTTTACGTTTTGAGATTAATAATTATTTATTCATTTTAAACACTTATTTTATATATGGGATGTTTTACATAATGTTTGATTCACATATAAAGTGTCCTACTTTCATTTGAAACATAACCGTTAGGTGTTAACCTTATGTTTCAGAGAAACGTGAGCATGTGTTTACCTGCTGTTTGAACAACTCGCACAAACCACCACGCCCCTTAAATCGCGCTATATATACCTACAGATTAATAATGTATTATAAGATATAAATTTTATTACAATCTTTCTGAACCTGTATGATATCTGTCGTTGCCTGCGGCGATACTGACAACGCCTTCGCTGGCTTCGCCGCTGCTTTGTGCAGATCGCAGAATCGCATTCGTGATGAAACACACCAACCACCATCACCCGAAAAACACCCCTCCCTATAGGTAACCCTAAAGTCCGGGTCACACCCCGATCGCCTCTGCGAGTGTGAATCGCCCGAGATAGAGCGCGCTTCCGATGACCGCGCCTTTCGCGCCTGCCTCCCTGACCGCAGCGATATCGGATAGCGTGGTGATGCCACCTGATGCGATCACAGGGATGCTGACCGATTGCACCAGTTCCGCGGTCGGTGTGATATCGATTCCGCCGAGTAACCCTTCCGTATCGACATTCGTGAATAATATGCTCCCTGCTCCGAGTTCCTCAAATTTCATCCCGAGATCGACCGGCTTCAGTCCGGATCTCAGGGTCCATCCCTCGATTATTACCTCGCCTCCTGCTGAATCGAGCGCGACCATGATGCGGTCGCTTCCGAACTCGTCTGCGAGTTGCCTGACAAACTCCGGATTTTTAAGCGCAGCGGTGCTCACGATCACGCGATCGACCCCGATCCCGAGCAGATCCTCGACATCCTCCATCGATCTGATGCCGCCGCCGATCTGGACGTGCGCATCGCACTGCTGGCAGATATCCTCAACGATTGGGGCGTTTTCCCTCTCTCCGTGGATGGCGCCATCGAGATCGATCAGATGCAGGGTTTTTGCGCCCTGATCCACCCATTCGCGGGCGATCGATACCGGATCAGGGAGCGATACCATTTCAGTATCCGGCTTTCCCTGCACCAGTTGCACACACCTGCCGCCCTTGAGATCGACGGCTGGAATCGCTTCAAACGTCATCTTCCGCATCCTCGCCACCCTGCGCCGCCGCCCCTGCCTGCCGCGGACTGTATATACAGTACGGCTCTTCCGCGAGATAGTCGCCTGTCGCTGCATACGCCCGGGCACGGCAGCCGCCGCAGACCCGTTTATACTCACAGATGCCACATTTGCCCTTCAATCTGCTCTCGTCACGCAGATCCTCAAACACCTTCGCATGATCCCATATCTCCTTGAAACCTGCCTCCCTGATGTTTCCTGCAAGAACTGGCAGGTACCCGCAGGGATACACCCCGCCGTTTCGCGAGATGAAGCAGAACCCTGTGCCTGCGAGACACCCTTTTGTCATCGCCTCGAAACCATGCGTCTCCACGCTGACCGTGGTCCCTTCCTCCTTTGCACGCTGGCGCATGATCCTGAAATAGTGGGGCGCACACGTCGCCTTCAACTGGATCCCGGCTGTGTTCCGCTGATCGTAGAACCAGTTCAAGATCCGTTCGTATTCGGCAGGAGGTATCTCGTCCTCCTCCCTGCCGCGCCCTGTCGGGACGAGCAGGAAGATGTGCAGCGCGTCTGCGCCGAGACCGATGCTGAGATCGAGGATCTTTGGGATCTGGTCGATGTTTCTCTTCGATATCGTGGTGTTGATCTGAAAACTGATACCAGCGGCACGAATCTCTGATATCCCGCGTATCGCGCCATCGAACGCGCCCGGCATCCCTCGAAAATCATCATGTGTCTCTGCATCCGCGCCATCGATGCTCACGCTGATCCTTGCGATCCCGGCATCCTTGAGCCGGTGTGCAACATCCGCGGTCACGGCTGTGCCATTGGTTCCGAGCACCACCCGGAGCCCTTTATCGGTGCCGTACTGCGCAATTTCGTAGACATCCTTGCGCATCATCGGCTCTCCACCGCTTAAGATGAGTATCGGCTTTGCAAAATCCACGATCTCATCGATCAGGCGAAACGCCTCGTCTGTAGATAACTCATCAGGGTCTGGCTTCTCGGTGGATGAGCCGCGGCAGTGCTTGCACTTGAGATTGCACGCACCAGTGATCTCCCATGCGATCAATCGCGGCTTTATCCCTTCCGGCTCCTTCGTCCTGGTCGTCTCTGCTGTCATCATTGTTTGATCATCCCGAGCACATCACATATCTTTCCAATCGTATCCCTGACAGTCTGCATCCCTGCCTCATCGGACTCTGCCGGCGCATGTACGATCCCTCCGAAATGGCCGTTGTCGCCGACCACGATCATCCCGTGTACGTGCATCCAGTCGTGAATCGCCTGCACCGTCTTCTCCTGTCCGCCATTGCGAGAGCCCCCAACAGCGATTGCACCTCCGACCTTGCCTGATAACAGGAATCCCTGCCTCCGGAGCATGAGAGTTCTGTCGAAGAGCGCTTTTAGCTGGGCGGTCATGCATCCGAAGTAGACTGGTGAAGAGACGATGATCCCGTCGGCGCGTTCGAGCAGCGGGTATATCTCCGCCATGTCATCATCGATCGTACACGCCTTCTTATTTGTGCAACCGCCACAGGCTGTGCACGGGGAAACGGCACGCTCCGAGAGGGAAATGCGGTCTACTTCGAAACCCCGGTCCTCTGCCACGGCAAGTGCCATCTCGATCATCTTTTCGTTGTTTCCATCCCTTGTCGGGCTTCCTGATATTCCTATAATGTTCATGGTATCACCTGCATGTATTCAGGTGGTGTAACTTAATAGATTTGCGATTTCAAGGGGGCTGCCAACTCCTGGATGGATATTTCTCGCAAACGAGTCGAGGTATTCCACCTTGTCCTCTGTGAGGTTTATTTTTTCCGTGGGCTGTGTATTGGTTTATAAATTGTAACTACTCACCCCCGAGACTTTTTAATATTCTCTGGTAGTCTATCATCCCAATAAACGCATACATTACGAAAGATTTAATACACATAAGAGTTATATTAGTATATAT
>JAYEFK010000221.1:0-3393 GCA_034658575.1 Methanobacteriota archaeon | reverse complement strand
CATTCCAGTAGTTGCGAACCTCATCAACATCCCGTTCCCGCCTGCGGAACTTGGTACGCCTCGCCTCAATCACTTCTTGAGCCTCCTGGAGTGTCAGCCGGTTGCCCTCAATCCGGGTGGAGTAATGCGTGGCACGCACGCGGGCGCGGCGGCGAAGCTCCGCCTGAACCGCCACCGGCAGAGGAACCTGCGCCAGAACCGCCCTGGCTGCCTCGATCTTCATCAGCCCGCTTGCGGTGGCTGGGGTGATCGTGTAATTCGGCTGCCAGATGGGTTTGTTTTTCATGTGGGGGATCTCACAAGTGATAATATTCCGGGAGCGTCACACCACCATCAATAAGAGGTGTACTGCACTTTAATGCAGGATCACTTAACGAACACGTATGGAATCGATGCTCATGTTTAAGTATCATGACGACTACATCGCAGATGGCATGGAACCCACGCGATCCATAAGGCAGTCTTGCAATACCCTCGTTGGTATGGCTACTGATGACCTTAATCTTGAGCGCAACGGTAAGATGAGTGGCAGGAAATCGCTATGTGCAGGCTCCGTACTTAAGTCCGGGGTTTAGTGACTTCAAGAGAATACCACGCTGAACGCAGCCGGTCGGCACCGGGTCCCGCATGGACGCGGTGTTTTTCTTGACCTATGTCGAGAGACGCGATGCAGACGAAGACTGAGGGCAGATGTGCGCTGATTGGAGTTCGCCCCAGAAGGATGTGATGCACGGACCCCGGTTCGGACATAACACCCGATAGGCGGATATGCGAACTCGGGTTCGGATATGGAGCACCTTGGGCGATTGCGACATCAGTTTAAGGAGCATAGGCAGAATATATGGTAAATAATGGCAGTTCGGTTCATTCTCACGGATTACGTAAGCCAGCTATTGGCATACGCAGTCTACGACAAACTGGACGACAGCACTTATGCCGGACGAATTCCGCAATGCAGAGGGGTGGTAGCATTCGGAGCACCCTGCGTGAATGCGAGGATGAGCTCCACTCAACCCTCAAAGATTGGATTCTGATTGGTCTCAAGTTGAGACATCCGTTACCCGTGATTGCCAAAATTAATCTGAACAAGGATCTGGCTTATGAGCCTGTGGAAGCCTTGTAAACGCCGAGATTTTATCCGAAGGCTTGCAGAAGTTGGGTTTTGATTGCACCCTATTCCAGCACACGCCATTAATTTATGATTCATGGGCAGAACCACATAACGATCCCTTCCAATGCTAAAATACTCCGTGCCTCAGCTTCGAATATCTAGAAACACACGCGTTGTGACCAGAGCCACCCCATCAGAAATCATTAAAAAGCCACCAAGCATACTATTCACACATGAATAGCAGACTTCCCGACCGGATCGACTCAAAGACCAGTGACACCCTGCACATTCTCACTGATCTCGTTGGGATGCCGACAGCGGTCCCGCCCGGCGATAATTACGAGGAGATCGTCGATTACCTGATGCCAAAGTTCGCTGATCTTGGATTTGAGGTTGAGAAGGTATGCATTCCCGAAGAGATATTCAAACAGAAGATGAAAAACCCGGAACTGCACGGGAAACGGGCAAATCTACACGCGTATCTCGATGTCGGCGCTGACCGGACGCTTGTGATCTACACACATCTCGATGTGGTGCCCGTAGGCGAGGGATGGACATTCCCGCCGTATGAGGGCACGATTGCGGATGGCAGATTCTATGCACGGGGATCGGCGGATTCGAAGGCAGCGATTGCAGCACTCCTAACCGCGCTCTCCCTGATCCGGGAACTCGGCATCACGCCAGCATACAACCTCAATATCGCACTGACAACAGACGAGGAGATCGGTCCGTATTCGGGACTGTGTTATTTCGCTGACATCGGTCTCCTGTCCGGGGATTATTTCCTGTGCATGGACGGCGAGGGTGATGACGTCATCATCGGTACAAACGGGATACTCACATGGCGCGTCGATGTTTTCGGAAGGACGTACCACAGCGGCAGCAGTTTTTTAGGAGTAAACGCACTCGAAAAATCGGTTGCGCTGATGAACGGGATGCTTTCACTGAAGAGCAAGGTCGAGGACAGACGGTCAGAGATGCCGAGCAGTCCCGTAATCGCAGAGAAGATGGGGTTTTTAAATGTGAAACCGGTTCTGAATATCACGATGATCGAGAGCGGCGTAAAGGAGAACGTGGTTCCGGGGAGATGCACCATTCGCGGCGACCGCAGGGTGACGCCTGAAGAGACATTCGATGACGCAATCGATGAGATCGAAAGAGCGCTGGAGAATGCCGCAGATACAGACATGAGATACGATTTCACTTATGAGATCGGTTATCCGCCGATGTTTACCGATGCGAGCCATCCATGGATCGGGCGGGTTCTGGCTGTTGCAAACGAGGTGTCCGACCGCAAGATTGATATCGCTGGTGCACAGGGCAGTCTTGACGTCGCTTATGTGATCGGGATCACAGGGCAGCCGGTCTGCTGCCACGGCGTCGGAAGAGTGCTTGAGAGCCGTGCACATGCCGAGGATGAGAATGTGCGCCTCGAGGACCTGGTGCGGTACACAAAGTTTTTGGGGCTGCTCCTGACAGAGTGATAGGTAGAGTGATTCAATGAAATCCACAAAATCCCTCGAATTCATAAATTCCCGCAACGCTATGCTTGCGGCGGTAATCATGTTCAGCGTGCTGTTCATGATCCTGATCATGGGGATGCTCATACCACTATTCGCAGATACTACCCTCGATGCCGGATGGTTTAATAACAGGACGATGCTCCCAACCCTTCTTCTGGCACTGCTTCTTGGCGTATGCCTGCTTCTGCCAGATGTCTCGCCGACAAAAATTCTTATAATACTCGCGATTGTGCTTATAACAACCGTGCTCTTTGTGGTTATATCACCAGTTAATAACGCCGCGATCGATGTATCGATGCCAGTACTGCTCTTTGCCACGCTTGCGGTCGTATACCGGATCATTCGGCTGCCCAAACTGACACTCCGCAGCGTAAGCCCGCAGATCATTCATATCGGCATCGTTCTGATCCTGATAGGAATCGTCGTGAGCACAAACACGAGGATCGACGGATCGACGGTCATACACAACGGAGAACTCGGCGTCTATGAGGGGCAGCCGTACGCCATAAAGATCACAGGAATCTCGGATCGATACGAGGGCGCGCCTTATGATGAGTACCCGGGCTCATCTTATGTGACCCGGATCGATTTCGAACTCTATCGGGGGGGCACGCTGATCGATCGCGATGAGGTCAAATTCATCACGGATTTCAAGTGGGGGCAGTCGTATGCCACGAACTATGTCTACCGGTCGCTCACAAAAGAGGTGTTCATCACCACGAAGATGGTCGAAGGCGACTATGCCAATCTCTACATGCG
>JAYEFK010000220.1:0-3401 GCA_034658575.1 Methanobacteriota archaeon | reverse complement strand
CTTCCAAATCTCTTTTCTTCCCTGTTCATGGATTTTCTGCGATTTTTCAGGTACCTGCTGCCATGCTTAACGTCCGCACAGTAAAACCCAATCGCGGGAATCTACATATTGATCCACGAGACGGCAATCCCATTATCATGGTAACCATAGTTGTAGGGGTGCAGACTTCCTCTTCCTGGTGCGACCAGTCATGGCGGCTCGACGCAACGGCAATCTGCCCTCTCGAATATGATGATTCGGCTGACTGGTGCATGAAGGAGGGGTTTTCGGGAGTGGATGATGCAGCCCAACTCACCACAAACAGCCGTCCGCCGCCCTGCTGCCTGTGCCGCAGCCTATGTCACAGAATTCGCAAGCCAAAGACATCGGTTACGTGAGAACGATCATCAAGACCGACAAAGTCCCGCAGGAACACGCCCCGCCATCACATATCCTCCAGAAAGATGGAGATGCCGTCTCCCGCGTTTTTGAGGAGTCCCTGTGCAAGGGCAGGATACTCCCATGCGCCAAGCCCGCAGTCAGGTCCTACATACCGTATCAGCTCCCCGAACCGATCATAAGCGTGCCTTAACCGCTTTGCGATCACTTCCGGCGTCTCCATCGCGGTCACGATCTCGCGGAGCCGGGATGTATCCTTCCACACATTGGTCTGGTACTTCTCGTTTAATATAGCGGTCATGCCAAAGATATCGGTTCTTGCAACGCCGACACGCAGGAACATGTCGTATCGCTCCAGATCCGCTTTATCGATCAGTTCGAGGTAATCCGGGTTTGCAGCGGATTCCACACCGACCACATTGATCGAGTCTGCCTCGCACGCAAGCGTATAGTGGATCGGCGAGTGCAGGTGTATCTGGGTATCGACATCTGAGGATTTCGCTGAGAGGTTAAGCGCATGGATGATCTCATCGTCGCTGAACATGATCTCGGGATTGATCCCGATGCTCGGTTCATCGATGCTGATTACAGCCACATCAAACGACGACTTGGTATGCAGCGCATTCGCAACGAACCGATCGACACTCCTCGCACAGAGGTCCAGTATGTCGGGATATGCCGCGCTGCCAAACTGTTTCAGGTATAGCTCGACTGCGCCTGTGACACAGACCCTGATCCTCAACCGCTCCCCGGTCTTCTCGAGATACTCTTTTGCAACCGGTTCGATGGCAGAGAGTTCAATTATCCCTGCCGACTCCTCTTTAACGAGAAAAGGTGCCTCGCCACATTCCGGATCGTTAATAATCCTTATGAACTGCTGGTTCATATCCTGAAACTGCGGATATGTCGGGACATCGAGTCCTGTTGCAATCTTCTGGCGCATGCAGTCGCAAATGGCTTCGGTCACCACGGGGTCGCCATACCGCCCGTCAGCGAATGCTTGGTGCACACGTTCCCGCTGACCTCGCGGGAGCGGATAACTCCCGATGTCATCGAATATGATCTCCATGTTGTTTGATAGGCGTCTTTGCTGATGTAAACGTATCGGAGGGATCGTCGGTCTTACGTGATACCGCTATCTACCCCCTGGTGGTGAGGTCAAGTTAATATCCACCCGGACCGATCACAAAACGATGATCTCAATCACAGTTGTCTCGCGAGGAAAGTACGGAGAGCGTGCAATCCGGACGATTGGGGAGAAGACCGACTTTGAGGTGATAGAAGTCCCAATCCCTGAGGATCTGCCCGGTTTCATCGAGGATACCGAACCGTATACAAAAGATGCCGATCTGACGTCTGATCTGGTAATCATCTTTGCGCTTCATCCTGATCTCACACCAGCATTCGCAGCGTGCGCAGCAGAATCAGGCGCTGGTGCGATCATCGTCTCAGGAAGCGACACATCCGAACTCGAAAAGATCAGGGACCGGCACCGGATACATATCCATGCAGACGAGATCTGCTGCGCGCTCGTTCCATGCGGAGATCCGGTCATCGATGAATTCGCAGAGGTTCTCGGAAGACCCAAGTTCAGGATATCTGTTGCTGATGGGGTCATATCAGACGTCCGGGTCATCAGGGGTTCGCCCTGCGGTGCAAGCTGGTGGGTGGCATCGCAGCTTGTGGGCACTTCGGTTACGGATGCGCCCTCGAAGGCAGGGCTTCTTGTGCAGCAGTACCCGTGTCGGGCTGTGCGCGGCACTCGCGGTGGGATTCACAGGTCAGCGGAGATTCATAAGAAGGCGGTTCTGGCGGCGCTTGCGCGTATCAGGATCGGGGGTCATCACGTGACCTGGACAGAGAGCACGCCGAAGGTGGCGTAAACCCGGTCACCGACCGCGAGATGCATCTCTGCAAGCGTCTTTGATGGTACGTCCACAGAGAGGTCAAATCCGCAGTCCAGTTTTACCTGCGAAACCGGAGTCGATGGGATGATCTCCAGAACCGTCCCTTCCAGTTGATTTCTCATTTTATCCGGTTCGGTACGCAACTCGATGTTTCCAGGATCTATGTGGACTTTTACCCGCTCATCGACCGCATAATCCGACATCGCCTCGATTGCGGCATTCTGCACCGTTATGACCGCATGACCCTTATCGCTGGAGACGATCGTCCCGGTAATCACATTCTCGCGGGCAGGCAAACGCCCCTCTTCTGTCCCCCCTGCCTCATCCGCAGTCGTTGCGACATGCTGGATCTTGACCATCAGATCGTTTACCGTAAACGGCTTGGTGATATAATCTGTTGCTCCGGCTTTCATCGCCCTGCTGATGGTGTCCGGCGAATCGAGCGCGGAGATCGCGAGGATTCGTGCATCCGGATCGTGCATCCGGATTTCCTTAATCACGGCGATCCCGTCCATCTTCGACATTACGATATCCATGGTCACGACATCGGGTCGCAGCCCCGCAGCCACCAGTTCGCGATACTTTGTGATCGCTTCCTCGCCATCGGCGGCAACTCCCACGAGTTCATACCCTGAAAGTGCATCATACGTTTTTATAATGTCTCCGAGCATCTCTCGCATGTATTCCGCATCATCTACGATCATGACTCTCTTCGGCATCAGGGATAGTAGATGACTCAAACCAGATAAATATATCGAAACAATGGGGCTGTGATCAGGGTGTCGGGATTACCAGGGTAATCCTTGGTTACATCCACACCCGCACCGGTCACACCCGCATCGCCTCTGCGAGCGTGAATCGCCCGAGATAGAGCGCGCTTCCGATGACCGCGCCTGCTTTCTGAATCGGGGAACTCGTGAATCTGCTCGCGCAATATCTTGCCGATGTGAGCACCATTCCGATCAACCTCGCAGGCGTGCCCTCGGTATCGGTGCCGTGCGGGAGCACACGCGGGTTTCCGATCGGGATGCAGATCATCGGCGGGTTCTTCGATGAGCCGAAGATTCTGGGTGTGGCGGCGGCTGTGGAGTTATCGAATTTCAGATTAGAGGGTGG
>JAYEFK010000219.1:0-3422 GCA_034658575.1 Methanobacteriota archaeon | reverse complement strand
ATGGCAAGTTCCTGTCGCTCCTTTTCAAACTCATCGACCGTTGTTTTGCCAAACTTTGGCAGTTTAATCGCAGTCATGAGGTCCGGAACCGGTTCAATGATCAATCTCGATACTTCCACCCGATATATGACTGTGCTGCCACTTTTTAAATGAAGTCGGTCTCGTATTCGTTTTGGGGGCAGAAGTTCTCCTTTCGTACCAACGACGCCTTTTACGATCATGTTGCAATCACCGTAAGAATGGTCTGCATTCGGATATTAATTAGTTTTTCGGTACATATAAAGGATTGTCGATTCCGCACCGCCACCTGCCGATCTCGAGGTGTGCGACGCAGTGGTTGACGCATATAAGGGGTGGATGCCTCCGACCTTTGGGTGGTATGTCGCGGTCGCCTCTGCGAGGACGTCTGTTTCGGTCACGACTCCCTGCTGTGAGGTTCCACGCGGTGCCCTCGATTCCAAGGATGGTTCGGTGCATTGTTCTGGTGTTATGGTGGGGGCGGGAGGTAAAGATGTTGTGGTCACGAACATTTTATGGCGCATCCGTAGTATCTCATAGTTTATTTAAATTCTTCAAAAAAAGTAACCACTCATGCATATTGATTGATCGCTCGATTGCGATTCTGTACTTTCTGGCAAGAAAAATAACCGCAGAGGGCGCAGAGGAACGCAGAGTGGTTAACCGCTTATTTCCCCTCCGCGCCCCTCTGCGTACTTTGCGGTTAAATTCCCTGTTTGGCTACAGTACGCCCCATGTCCCGGTAGTTCCTACACAGTGAAGTCTCCGATAGTGGTTTAGGTACCTGAGTAGTTACCAAAAAAATTCCCATTTATTTCGGCACGATCAGCACAGCAGCACCCGTCAGCACAGCCGGCGGGATTGCATCGAATAAATAAGGATGCAGACGTAATAACCACATCATGTCGGAAGTCAAGATTTTCTGGGACCCGAGAGGATTCGAACTCGACTCGCTTGGAAAAAAGAAGTACCTGAGGGCAACCGATGGCGACACGCCATATATATCCGTGCCGATCAGGATGCTTTCCATCGACACCCCCGAGGTACACTACCCTGGCGCAAAGAAGCCGTCAAAGAGCGATGATGACCTGATGCAACTCGCAGAATGGATCGATGCGGGCTATGCGCCTGTGAGCGACGGGCTTGGGGCGCACCTCTATCCGCGGCTTGCCACAGGCACGGCAGGCACGCTTCATGAGGAGCAGGGGAAGGCGGCAACAACCGCGTTTGAGGAACTGCTGACAGAACGGCTGACAAAGCCAAGCGGCAGAAAGAGGCGCGTCTACATCCGAGCTGCGGATCAGCACTTCGACCAGTACGGCAGGCTTCTTGCGTACATGGCGCCGAGTTACAGCAAAAAGGAGCGGAAAAACCTCTCCCGGGAAGAGTTGGCGTCGTTTAACCACCTCATGGTCAAGTCGGGCTGGGCTGCCACGTTCCTGATCTTCCCGAGCATTCCTGCGTACCCTGATCTTGTGGACTTCCAGGAGGCTGCAAAGACCGCCTACAAAAGCAGGATCGGCGCATGGGCTGACCCACTTGCGCTCACCGGCTACGAGTTTCGGATGTGCATACGACTCTTCGGGATCACAAAGAAACTTGTAGCAGGCAAAAAACTGTCAGATTATGCAAAGTACAGATATGTGTCCCGGTTTTGCGTGGATATGACCACAAGGGAGATATTTTATCCGGGATCGTATTACCGGGTTTCCCCGTACAACCGGCTCTTCGTCTGGGCAGAAGATGCCGGTGATGCGGTGGCTAAATTAAACCTCCTGCCAGCGGGTGCGAGCGACTAAAATCAGCCTGCCAAATCGCAAACTCACCAACACCGCATGGAAAACCTTCCCGCGAATACAGGTTATTCTCGAATGTCTATAAGTATGATGAACCCGATTATCACATAATCATCCATGACAGCGAAAACGATATTGGAGATCAACGAACGGATCCGGGATGGCAGCGTCTGCGTCCTCACGGCAGAGGAGATGACCGAGTACATACGTGAGCACGGCGCAGGAAAAGCGGCGCAGGAAGTCGATGTGGTCACGACAGGCACATTCGGGGCGATGTGCTCATCAGGCGTGTTCTTAAATTTCGGGCACTCTGATCCGCCGATCCGGATGCAGCGCGTGCATTTGAATGGCGTCGAGGCGTATTCGGGCATAGCCGCAGTCGATGCATACCTCGGTGCAACACAGCCGTCCGAGTCGGATGAATCTTATGGCGGCGGGCACGTGATCGAGGATCTGATCGCAGGGCGGGAGATCGATGTACATGCCGAATCATCCGGAACTGACTGCTATCCGCGCAAGATACTGGATACCAGCATCACGATCGATGATCTGAATCAGGCGGTGATGCTAAACCCGAGAAACGCGTATCAGCGGTACGCCGCTGCAACAAACTCGACAAAACGCACCCTGTACACCTACATGGGAACGCTCCTGCCTGGATTTGGCAATGTCTCATACTCAGGTGCAGGCGTGCTCTCACCGATCTCCAATGATCCCGAGTTCAGGACGATCGGCATCGGCACAAGGATATTTCTGGGAGGTGCGAAGGGGCACTTGGTCGGCAGCGGAACCCAGCACGATCCTGATAACAGTTTCTCTACACTGATGCTCTCGGGAGATCTCAAGGAGATGGATACGCGATATGTGCGCGGCGCGGTCTTTCGCGGATATGGGATCAGCATGTATGTCGGGATCGGCATCCCAATACCGATCCTGAACGAAGAGATTGCAGCCGCAACAGGGATTAGCGATGCCGGTATCAGAACGAACATCCTGGACTACGGGGTATCAGGACATCCCACTGTGCAAGAGGTCACGTATGAGGATTTAAAGTCTGGAATCGTTGACATCGATGGGAAGGAGGTTCGAACTTCCCCGCTTTCAAGTTTTCATATCGCACGGACGATTGCAGATGAACTCAAAGGATGGATCAGGGATGGCGAGTTCTTCGTGAGCAGTCCTTGCGAGGCGCTGCAACGACAGGGCACAGTAAAGCCGATGCGAGAGGTCCAGGGGAAACTTCTGGTGCAGGATGCGATGTCTGAAGATGTTCGCACCGTCAGCACATACGCAGAGATCAAAGAGGCGGCTGAACTGATCATCGAGGGCAAATTCAATCACCTGCCAGTGCTATCAGAGGACGGCGCCCTTGTCGGAATTGTCACCTCGTGGGATATCTCGAAAGCAGTGGCACGCGGGGACGCTGGTACCGTCAGGAGCGCAATGACCAAACGCGTGGTCACAAGCATCCCTGATGAGTTTGTCGAGATTGCCGTGCGGAAGATGGAACGGCACAAGATTTCAGCGCTTCCGGTGATCGATCCGAACCGGAAGGTCATCGGGATGGTCACGAGCGGGGACCTGAACAAACTGCTGGTGCGGAGATGA
>JAYEFK010000218.1:0-3439 GCA_034658575.1 Methanobacteriota archaeon | reverse complement strand
TAACCGGATAATTTATCGCTTTTCAGGGTAAATCCCCCTCTTTCCATCTGTTCCCTGTGTTTGTGAACGAAATTGAACCAGAAATCGAAGAGATTGTCTTTGATTGTGTATATGCCAGCCTTTCTACTGCTCACGATCTGTACGGTTCTCTCGACGAAACCAAGTCGGATCAGGTTATCCCGATATGGATAAATCTTTCTTGCGTCGATTCCAACAGAGTTTGCTATCTTGCCGGGTCTTGTGCTGCCGTACGCGATCGCGTTTAGGATTGAGAAGTATGTCTTCAGTTCTTTGAATTCCTGTGATATTATAAAGTATGGCTCCCTGTAGAAGTACCCATCCTTTCGGAAAAACTCACGTTCTATAAAATCGGCGAACGTTTCATATTCCGATGCTTTGAGCAGATATTCGGGCATCCCCCCGATTGTCATGTATAGTTTCGCACGATCCTCAAAGATCATCCCGGAAAAATCACCGGTAAACGAAAAAGATAGTTTATCCAGAAGAATGTCCCTGCTCCGCCGCCCATATAGCGGAGAAGACTGGGATAAAACTTTCTTGCTCATCAAACCGAGATGGGAACCTGAAAGTACGATAAATATATTTGTATTCGAGAACTTTAGATCCCACAATCGCTGAAGCGTGCTCAGAATGGTCTTATCGCTCCGTATCATGTATGAAAACTCATCAATCACAAGATAGGTTCGTTTATCAGGAACATTTTTTACAAAATATTCAAGTAGTTGATTCCAATCTGCAATCTCCAGTTGAGCGAGGAGCGGGTCTTTGAGATACGCTGCCATCTTCTCTTTCAACTCTCCGATCTGCTGTTTTGGTGTGGAATCGGCAGCGATATAGAATACCCCCTCGCGACCTCTGATGAATTCGAGGAGCAGCCGTGTCTTTCCGATCCTGCGCCGCCCGTACAGGACGATCAATCTCGCGCCGCTGCTCTCCCATTCCCCGTTGAGCAGTTCCAGTTCAGGTTCTCGATCTACGAATGTACTAATCGCGATTAGTACTAATATGGATTAGTACTCAATGGTTTTCACCGGACAAAGCCTGTCCGGGCGGTCGTTTGTGGAGGTGCCACATCCCGGGCATTGACCGACTCTGCCGGGGTGGGAAAGTCATCAATGATGTTTCAGGGAGATCAGAGGGCAAGTTTATCTTCTTTATCAGGCGACCTGGAAAGTATTACATCTTGATATCGCATCAGCAATCACGCCTGCCCCCGCGACTCTCCGCACACGATGCCTGTTGCGATCAGGTGCGCAATACGGAGCGGCTCCGGGATGTGGCTGTGAGTCGTTGCGAGTTGCACGATCTTCCGTGCATCCGTAATCTCGATTCCTGCGCACTGGACGTACAGCGAACCCTCATACACATCGATCTCCGCAATCGCGCCAGCATTCAGGAGGGATTGCCACCGCCGATCAGCGGCAGGGAGATTCTGCAACGCCCGCCTGATCCGCGCCATATCCGGTTCGCTACGCATCACAACGATTACAGGCAGCCCGGTTCGCCTCTGCAACTCGGTTATGTCCACCACATTAAACCCGCCGTAGGTCACGCCATCGAGCATGATCACGCGTATCTGCGGATAATGACGGGTTCCAGTCACCATCTCTGCGATCACATCGGTTGCGTCCATCCCGTCCCTTGTGATCTCTGCCCTGAGCACGCCATCCATCCATTCCCCGCCCCGGAAGACCACGCCGACGATCATGATGCGCTCGCTCACAAGCGCTGAATCATCGATTGCGAGGATCCGGATCTCCGGTTTGATGTGCATGGTATTTCACCTTCTCTACAACCATGATATCGCGGATCGCGGTATCCGGGTAATTCCCGCTCTCGTCCTTCTCTGCGGACTTGACCATGTCCCAGATCGTTAAAAGGCAGGAGCTCACGCCAGAGAGCGCTTCCATCTCAACCCCGGTGCGCCCGACCGACTTCACCTCCACGAGCGCGTGGATCGCATCGTCAGTAACCTCGAAATTGACATCGATTCCTGTGATCGGGATCTGGTGGCACATAGGTATCGTGGACGGAGTCTCCTTGACCGCCATTATAGCGGCAACCCTTGCTGTTGCAAGCACGTTTCCTTTCTCGACGCTACCTCTATTGATTGCTGCGATCGTCTCTCGTCTGAGCGCGATTCTGCCGGTTGCAACAGCGCGTCTGGTGATCGCATCCTTTCCGCTGATGTCCACCATCGCTGCACGGTCGTCTGTGATGTGGGTAAATATCGGATTGCTCATGGTTGGCACTATCTGAAATCTCAGTGGTATTCAAACTTTTGTGAAAAGTTTGCGAGTAAGAAATGCCCTTCGGGTGGGGGCTGGCAATATACTTTTTCGTAAATGAAAATGGTGCGTAGAGTGACCGGACATTATAGTGTATATACCATAAAAAATAAAAAGAGAATCGAAGCGGGTTAGAGCGCTTCGGCAACTCTTGATCCCCATGCTTCGGCATCCCCGAATGCAGGTTCAACGTCTCCATCGGCCTTAAAACTCCCGGCAACGATCTCGGCACCGCTATTCTTTAGCGCATCCTCGAGAATGTCCACTGCCTCGCAGAACGTGTCAGGATAGTCATCGCCGTCACCCGGACCAAAGACCGCCGCCTTCTTACCTTCCAGGGATGCGCCGTCCATCTCATCGTGGAACTCGATGAAATCATCCTGCAATTCGCCAGCGCCCCATGTAGAGCAGCCGAATACGACCGCATCATACCCGGCGAGTTCACTGACGCTTGCATCTGCCACATTCTTCACCGTGACATCCGCACCAGCCTGCTTGAGACCTGCTGCCACATGCTCGGAGAGCGCTTCTGTGTTTCCTGTGGTCGAACCATATACCAGAACTATCTTTGTCATTGTTTATTCCTCCCTGTACTTTCGGATATTTTGGATAGAGATTGAAGATGTGTATGTTAATTAGGTAAATAAATACTAAACCCTAACAAAATTAGTAAAACTGCAAAATCCTAACTTTATTCGGTTTTTTATCCACAACCAAATCTTTTTAGGGTAGCTTATTTATGTACCTAAATGATAAACATGAATTAGGATAACCTAAAACAGGTAATGATATGAAGTATCTGGCTCACAGAATCGCGAGGTGCATCGCAGCCACCATTGCAGGCAGGAAACCAGCAACGCTGATGAACATCTCCAATGACAACGGGGGACTGCTGGACACATGGGATCGTCACAGGTCAGATATTTTTATCGGATCTGAAATCGATTATTATGAGCTGAAAAGGACAGATAGAAATGCAATCGTCCTATTCTTCGACCAAAATCGGTTGAACGAACTGTTGAGAGGCGAATCAGTGAATAAATTCCTGTTCGAATGCGGATATGAGTCCGATTCCATCGACCATGCATTGAACATGCTCAAACAGAGATATGCCACAGGCAGGTGCCCTC
>JAYEFK010000217.1:3990-14080 GCA_034658575.1 Methanobacteriota archaeon | reverse complement strand
AGCGCTCCGATATCCACCATGACCGGATAGTGGCAAGCGCCCTGGAATGCGTACCGGCACAGGTCGGTTATATATGTCAGCGGCGATAGCGATGCCAGCGCCTGCCCCCAGACTGGCAGTTCCTGCACCGGGATGAATATGCCGCTTATGAAGACCAGCGGGAATTTCACCATCATGGATAGCATCATCACTGTGGACGTCATGCTGGTCGGTGCGGACGAGAATATGAGCCCCATCGCAGAGAAGCAGAATGCAGCCAGCACGATGCTTAGAGCAAGGATGAACGGATGCATGACTGTGACCCCGAGCGCCATTCCGAGCAGTATCGGGACGAGAGAGATCACGATTCCGAAGAGGACGGATGCCAGTACATCCCCAAAGAGAATCGTTGTGATGGAGATCGGAGCTGCTGCAAGCCGTTCTAAGTTCCTGGTCTGGGTCTCGGTCGGCGCAATCACAGGCGCGACTGAGGTCGAGGTGAAGAATATCGTCATACCAAGCAGCCCGGCGATGAGGAAATCGACAGGAAGGTCTCGCCCTATCATAAACGCCAGAAAGAGAAATGCTGGAGAGAGGATGCCGAATATGATCACTGGTCCCTTCAGGTAGTAGATCCTGACGTCTTTCTTTGCGATCGCGTACGCACGTCTCATCTGATCTATCATTTAACCTCCTCAGTCAGTTTCACAAAGACATCCTCGAGCGTCGGCGTCAGCGTGTTCAGTGTCACAATCTCCAGACCGGACGATCTGGAATAATCCACCAGACCGCGTATCGCCCTGTCTGGCTCGGCTGTATACAGTTGTATCTTATCCCCGCTCGTGCGGACACGGGCGATGCCTGCTATGGCACGGAGATCAGAGACGTCCACAGGCGCGGTGAAACTGACCTCCACATACTGCAGTCCTCCAATTCTCATCTTGAGCTTCTCAGGAGCGTCGATGGCTGCGATCCTCCCGTGATTGATGATCGCAACCCTGTTGCAGAGTTGACTCGCCTCATCCATGTAGTGGGTGGTTAGGAAGATCGTCTTGCCGGTGTCGCGGAGTTCCCGCACCATCTCCTTTATCAGCCGTGCGCTCCGGACATCCAGGCCAGACGTCGGCTCATCAAGAAAGAGTATCTCGGGGTCGTTCATGAGCGACATAGCTGTAATCAGTTTCTGCTTCATCCCCTTTGAAAACGTCTTTACCTTATGATCCTTCCTGTCGTACAGGTCAAACCTCGTCAGGAGTTCTTCTGCCCTCGATACTGCAACTCTCTTCGGTATGCCATACAACTCTGCCATGAACCGCAGGTTATTCCATGCAGAGAGTTCGGTGTATGCGTTCGAGAGCTCAGGAACGACTCCCATCGCCTCTTTGGCTCTGATCGGATCCCGCCCGAGGTCAAAACCCATGATACTGACGCTGCCGGAACTCGGTTTTATTACGCCTGTGAGCATCCGCACCGTCGTAGTCTTGCCAGCACCATTTGGTCCTAAAAATCCAAATACTTCGCCTTCTTCCACCTCAAAGTTGATATGATCCACTGCTGTGAGTCCATCGTAATCTTTCGTCAGTTCTTTAACCTCAATCACGTTTTTCATGATTCTTAACCTCCGCTATCCAGTAAATCGATGACTATCTTCCGTGTCTTCAGTTTCCAGACCTTTTCAGGCGCACCTCCGCCCTTCTCCCTGTACTCGGAGACCTCGATGATGCCTGCACGGTTCAACTCCGAGAGGTGGTAGTACAGCCCGGAAGGCGTAAGCCCGACGCCGCGTTCTGCTAAAAATTCGTATATCTCCTTTGTGCTCCGGCTGCCGTCCCCAATGAAGTCGATGATCGTCCAGCGGGTCGGGCAGTGAAGCGCTCTGATGTATGTTCTGAGTTTTTGCAGGCGGGGGGTGCAATTACACATTGGATTACCTGAATATTACAGTATTTTACTGTGATATTGTGGCGGTTGTTTAAAAGGTTTGCTGTGTCTCGGGGTTAGCAATTTCTGGCGTTGACAGTCTTGCTACTACGAAATGCTTTTATGAAACGAGTTCTAACGTACACCGCATGGAGTGCAGAGAACTGCGCAAGGCGTTTCCACACCCCAAGGAATGGTGCGCTAAGGGTCTGTGGGCACCATCATGTTTCCATGGTTCGGTTGGTCATGGTTGGGAGGTCGTGGAGAGATACATACAGAATCAGGAGAAGCCAAATGCGAAAACGCTATGTACCGGCCATGTACTTAAGTGCGGGGTTTAGTGACTGTAAAACGACTATACTGTGCATGGTAAGATTGTTTAGAATGATATAAATATTATAAACTATTACCGGTAACGGATATTTCAAAGGTGAATTGAAAGGGATAGATTTATAAAATGGTAAAGAACGGGTACAATATGACAAGGAGCCAGTTGCATGAGTGATGTTTTGCCTGTTGGGAAAGCAATTTATCAAGAAACCCATAATGGTATGTGCATACAAGGTATAACCTATAGTGAAGATGACCTTAGCCAATCTGCTCAAAATGTTGCTGATATTTGTTTTGATACTCGTGGGCGGGAGGATTTTGAAAAGTATATACTTTCTCTGAGTGACACGGGGTTTCGCCCAATTAATGCCATTCCACCAAAGATCAGAGATTGGAATGTGGGCGAGGGCTTTGCCGAAGCTTATCTAACGGCACATTTTTCATGTAATTTCCCTTGGTCAAATAATCGCGACCTTAAAAACCCTAATTCAAGTCCAACAGGTGCAGATATGGTTGGTTTTCATCAAGGACAATTTGCCTTTGGTGAGGTCAAAACATCCACTGAACAAAAATATCCACCACAAGTTACATCAAAAAAAGGTGATGGACTTAATACACAGTTAAAAAAGCTTTGCCACGATCATGATGGACGGTGGGTACTGGTTCAGTATTTATATCATCGAGTGAAGAGCACAACAGAATATCAAGAAGCATGTATAGCTTATCTGAAGGACAATAAGAATTTTTATGTTTTTGGTGTATTGGTGCGTGATGTTGAACCAAAGATAAATGATTGGAATTATCTGAAAAAACATCTGGAAGTACATGGGCAAAATAGAGTTTCTCTTATTGCCCTGTATTTACCCAAAAATGATGGAATACAAAAACTTCATGCTCGCGTGTTATCGAAGGGGGCTAAGTCATGATTACACATGAAGCCTTACAAAAGATTGACACCCATTGGGCGGTACTGGCCGTTGGTGATAAGAAATTGCGCCAATCCATCTTGCAATTTTCCAAAGCAAAATTAGTAGAGAATGCCGTCGGCGAACAATTGGAATTGCATTTAGACGACTCTTTTAATGATGAAGATGCGTTAAGACGATTGGCGATGGCGTATGAAATGGTTGCAATTGAAGGAATGAATGATTTTATCAATCATACGGATAATGATGAGCTGCAAGACCAGTTTTTAGCAGGCTCGCGCAGGGCTTTTGAAATATCCAGAGTATTAGAAATTCCAGAAAATGATGAGTTGAAATTTATATTTCATTTATTGCATTTGTCAGCACTGGCTTATTGTGGTGATTGTTGGACGGACTTAAAACATATCTATGATGATTGCTCAGAGAAGATTGATAATATATCACCGGATCAGATCACAGACTGGGATCAACGCATCTTATTTCGTTTATTCGATTGCTGGGTGAGCTTATTCAGAAAAAATTCATGGCAGGATTTAACCAATATTACTACCGCTATATCTAAACTTAGAGATGAACAGGCTCAATACGAAAATGATTATTTGAAGACAGATTCAAATAACGAAAACCAAGCCAAAGCAATGCGTTTGATGTCGCTTTATCACTGTGCCAAGGCAACCGAGCTTTTATCATTATATGTGCTTCAAGGTGAACCTGCAGATATTAAACCTCAGTTAGACCGGCATTTTAAACTTGCTATCAGGATTTCTGCCGATGGTGGAGATGCACAGTTGGAAATAGTATTACGTTGGTTGCATGCTTCAGCAGAGCAAATGGTAAATGGTTCAATTTGGTGGATTGCCCGTACTATTAATTCAAAAGCTACTCGATTTATAAAACATCTGGCAAACCAGGCAAGACCTCTTCTGGAATTGTTACCACCTCAAAAAGTAGCCATTAAAGAATTGGGGCTGTTAGACCCTGCTAAAACGGCAGTCGTTGTCGATATGCCTACATCGGGTGGAAAAACATTACTTGCACAATTTAAAATATTGCAGGCTGTCAATAATTTTGGTGAAACCAAAGGATGGGTTGCCTATATTGCCCCTACAAAGGCTTTAGTTGCACAAATTACTCGACGCCTGCGTAAGGACTTTTCTCCTATTGGAATCAAAGTCGAAAAATTAAGTGGCGCAATTGATATAGACGTTTTAGAAGAAGATTTGCTCCGTGATGCAGAGAGCTTTGATATTCTGGTGGCAACACCTGAAAAAATGCAACTGGTTCTGCGAAATCATAAAATAGATCGTCCCTTGTCTCTACTGGTTATGGATGAAGCTCATAATATTGAAGATGAAACCAGAGGATTACGTATTGAATTGTTGCTTGCTACAGTGAAGCAGCATTATCAAGCGAAAGCAAATTTTTTATTGCTGATGCCTTATGTGGAAAATGCCAGAACACTTTCGCGCTGGTTAGCACATGATCGAGATGCTGGCTTGGCAATCAGCCTAAGCACAAGTCCTTGGCAACCCAACGAGCGAATAGTTGGTCTGGTAAAAAAACAGGTGAACGGAAGTGATTGGACAATTAATTATCAAACATTAGTCACGAGTCCTAAAACAATACACTTAAAAGGAAATCACCAGGTCGGTGAAACTAGACCAATTAAGGTTCCTCAAAGCTCTGCAAACTTATCCAAAATTGTTGCCGGTTGTGCCAAAGTTTTTGCCGATAGAGGCACAAGTATTGTTATCACAAAAACTAAACCTAATGCTTGGAGTTTGGCACGAGTTCTCATTGATAATATGGACGACTTAGAAAAGATACCCCCTCAAATACAATTGGTACAAAACTATTTAAAAACTGAAGTTAGTCCGGAATTTGAATTGATCGAAATGCTCAATAAAGGCATTGGTATTCATCACGGTGGTCTATCTGAAGAAATAAAAGCTTTAATGGAGTGGCTTGTCGAGGAGGAAACATTAAAGATCCTATGCGCTACTACAACCATTGCTCAGGGTATCAATTTTCCAGTTTCATCTATTTTTTTACAGAGCTATAAAATTTCTGTTAATGCCAAGTACAGTCGAAAAATGTCACATAGGGAATTTTGGAATTTAGCAGGTCGGGCTGGCAGAGTTGGACAAGATAATGTCGGAGTTGTAGGCATCGCCTGTGATACTGCAGAAAAGGAAAGAGAATTAATAGACTATGTTAAAGAAAGCACAGGGGATTTAACTTCTCGTTTGATTGCTATCCTGAAGTCGCTAGAGGGGGGTGGAAGGCTAAATGACTTGGAAAGTATGATGTATGCTCCGCAATGGGAAGATTTCCGCTGCTATATTGCTCATTTGTTGAATGAGAAAAAAGAATTACAAGCAACTCTAAATGAAATGGATCGAATGCTCTCAAATACTTTTGGCTATAGTGAGTTAAAAAACATAAATCCACGCATGTCTGAACAGTTACTTGAAACCACAAAGAAATACACTGAAAGTATCGCAAAAAACATGGGAAATGTGGCAAGAGCAGATATGACCGGATTTTCGGTCGAGTCTGTTAAAAGGGCAATGAAAGAAATTGATCAATTGGAATATAAATTAACTACATCTGACTGGATGCCTGACAGTTTATTCGGTTCGTCTGAGAGTAAACTTCCCGATTTATTCAGTGTTATGTTTAAAATTGATCAGTTGAATTTTACCCCTGACGATGAGCAAGGAAGAAGGCAGACCCGTACGGCAGATATAGCGCAGGCATGGATCGAGGGCAAAACTATTCAAGATATTGCAGTTAGTTTTTTTGATGGAAGTGGATCGGATGAAATATCCAAAGTTTATAAAGTAATCTACGGAAAATTGGCTAATGGTGGAACCTGGGGATTATCAGCTTTAAGTAGAATCGGTGGTATTGACTTTGAAACCTTGTCAGATGAGCATGAAAGGCAATTGAATTTAATGCCAGCCATGCTTTATCACGGCGTAAAAAGTGAAGAGTCTGTTCTGATGCGTATGAATTCAGTTCCAAGAAGTTTTGCAGAGGCACTTGGGAATAAGTTTAAACAACAGGTTGAAAATAGGACTGTTGCAACTGCACGTCAATATTTAAAGGGCTTGGTGGATAGTGATTGGGACTTAGTAACTTCCCATAGTCAATATTTATCTGGAAGAGAATGCAGAAAAGTATGGCAAATCTTATCAGGTGAAGCAGAAGGCTAATTATAAAAATCACAAAATCACAAATATAGAAAAATTCGCAATCGAACTCCTTAAAAGCCGCCTGAACTAGAACATAAGAAATAATTTAACCGGCAGAGATGCCAAACCTTGAGCATCCTCCTGATGCCACTTTTCTAAAGCGTGGTCGTTGACTGACGTCCAATCCTCACCCCACCATTCCGAGTTCCGAAGATAAATTGATACCCCCTTCGTTTCGGAAGGATTATAATCCCTGACGCAGAGAATCCACTGATCCACAATGCAGCACCAATCCGAACTTGAGCGATGTAACCTCTGCGAATGGAGGTGCGGGGTAAACCGGCTCGAAGGTGAGCGCGGCGTATGCAGGGCAGGGGCGCACCCGGAAATCGCGTACACGATGCTATCAGAGACGCTTTCCAGTTACTCGGTCACCATGCTCGGATGCAATTTCAGGTGTATCTACTGCAACGCATACCGGATATCGCAGTATCCTGATGCGCAATGGTTCTACCGGGATTATGTGGAGCCATCGGTGCTTGCAGATGAAATGATATCCCGAATGAAGCCAGACACCGATAAGATCGGTTTCACAGGCGGCGAGCCAACGATTCATCTCCCGTATATCGAGGAGGTGGTGCAGGCGATACAGGAGAAGGGCACAGAGATCGGTGTGGGGATTGCGACCAATGGTTTCTGCACACCAGAGACGCTTACGCGGGTGATCGATCTAGCCACATCGATCTCCTTTGAGATCAAGGCTTATGACGATGATGTTCACCGGATGCTGACCGGCGCACCATCCGCGCCAGTGCTCCGGAATGCAAAAGTCCTTGCTACAAGTGCCAGAGAGAGTATCCGCGTATTCAGGACAGTGGTGATTCCGGGCATAACCGATTCTCAGGTGCTAAAGATAGCGGCATTTATCGCTGATGTCGATCCAACGATACCGTACCGATTGATCGGATTTCGACCGAACTTCATATTATATTACCATCCCGGACCCGGCATGGCTCTGATGAACAATCTGACTGAACAATGCAGGGATATCGGTCTCACCGACGTGGCATGGTCCGGGTACTACCCAACCGAGATACCGGGTGGCAGCGAGACAGAGATTGCCGCACAGTATCTCAGGCGTGCTGGCTGTCCTAAATATCCAAGATCGTGTGGGGAATGCGAACTTAAGGACCGGTGTCCTGCATGTCTGCTCGAACCATGGAGATGAATCGGGCAGTACAAGGGATCTCGCGGCTTGCGATTCTCGGCAGAGTATCACTTGACTTTCAAAGATAGCTGAAATGATCGACGCAGGCGATCGCTACCGAAAAATCTTGGGAAAAGGGGGTCGTTTCAGCTATCTTTGAAAGTCAAGATGTTGGAATCCGTATTCTGGAAAAAATTGATTTAATTCTTGAAGAGTTCATAGTTAAGCCAATGGAAACGCAAGCGCTTTCACCCGCGGATGTTAGCGCGTATAGGGGTGCTAAATATCGAGTGGTAACAGTCATTCCGCTCGTTGAAAACCCAGTTCGGAATGTACGCATCCTCGATCAAGAGGGGATAGACGTTTTTCTCGAAGGCTATGACGAATATGGCGAGTTTTTGATCAGTATAGAGAAGATCGAGACACAGGTGGAGCACTGATAAATTGAGGCAGCAACGTCGTCTAACGCAAATTTTGCGGTTTTCGATCCGCTGCGCCCAAAGTGTACGTTCCATCCCCCCTTCGAAAACCCATCTGCCAGTTAGCCGAAATCCAGATATATCGTCAAGGACGTGTATGATACGATGATCTCCAAAAACGATAAGCTTCTGATATTAAAATACGCAAAAAAATACAAATTGACAAGAGTGATACTCTTCGGCTCATCCAGAGAAAGAACAGACGCGAACGACATAGACATTGGCGTAATTGGGCTGGCGCCTGAATCATTCTTTGATTTCTGCTGGGAACTGTACAGAGATCTATCTAAGCCACTAGATGTTATTGATTTAAGTAAAGATCGTTTATTTAATAAACTTATAAAACGAGATGGAGTAGTGCTATATGGTTAGCATAGAAGAGAAGATCCATGCTGAAATGGAGAATATTACAACGGTTCTGACTGAAATAGAGCGAGTAAAATATATTCCCCACAAAGAACTTGTGGTTCTCGTAGGGATAGGCGCATATCTTCAGAATGTCTACACCGGGATGGAGAATATTTTGAAACAATTATTGTTATACAACAAGATACCGATACCCAACACACCCACATGGCACAAGGATCTGTTGAATCTGGCTGTCGAGCATAATCTCGTAACAAGGGAAACTGCAGATAAAATAGGCAAGTATCTATTTTTCCGCCATTTCTTCGCGCATTCGTACGGTTTTCTTCTGGATGAAACAAAATTAGATCCTCTGATGGATAACATCTCTAACACTTATTATGAGTTCAAAGAGTAGATAGTTGAGTATCTCACAAAAATTGAAGAATGAATCAATACAAGTTTCATATAGCCCGTATAAATCTCCTTTGAGGAACTTCAGACACGCTCGGAACGATAAGAAAGGAACACAAAGAGATATGAACGATCCATCACATCTGGCGCGCTGCGCACAACTTGCAATGGTTCTCGAGGTCGCTGCCCATCCAAAACCCGGCAACGTGGATCGAGATCACGACTTTCCTGACACGACATTCGAGCACTTCCTGGCATCAGCGGTCGGGACCTACCCTGTGCTGGAAGAGGCGGCAAGGTCGCGCACCGGCACTGGCGCGCTGATACGTGCGGCAGCCGAGGAGTCCCTGCGATGGCAGCGCGGAGGGAATACGCATTTCGGCGCGTTCGTGCTGCTGATACCGCTGTTGATGGCTGCCGGAAGCGACACGCCGGCATCAAATATCGTTTTGGATACCACTTCTGAGGATGCGGTTGAGTTCTATCGTGCGTTCTCGATTGCGAATGTCCGTATCGACTCTGTTCCCGACTTCGATCTTGAAGAATCGAACTCTGCTGACAGGATTCGGGAAGAAGGGATCAAACTCTTCGATCTGATGAAACTTTCTGCTGACCATGATCTAATCGCAAACGAGTGGGTGAGTGGGTTTGAGCGGACAACTGGTGCCGCGGATATGATCACAAAGAATGCGAATACGATGAGTATCAATGACGCGATCGTATGCACGTTCCTCCGGATGCTTGCAGAGACTCCTGATACCTTCATCCGGACAAAGTTGGGCAGGGACAAGTCGATCGAGGTCAGCGAGCGTGCATCAGGTATCATTTCTGGTAACCGGTATCTGGCATCGATAAAATCCGAAGTTCATGAATTCGATGAGCAGTTGATCCGCGAAAAGGCAAATCCGGGTTCGACTGCGGATATTATAATCGGGGGGCTCTTTGTTGCGCTTGTCAGGGGACTTCAGATTTAGTCCGATTTTTTCACACGATTTTTTCACAAAAAATCGAGTAAAAACTGCCCTTCGGGTCGGAGATTAGTTTTTGAATGTGGGGCATCGGCGGAGCCATCAAACTTTTGTGAAAAGTTTGCGAGTAAGAAATATCTCCAAGGTTTTCGCTTATTCCTCCGCCCAAAGGCAGAGATGAAAGGCTCACAGTTTTTGATCAAACTTTTGTGAAAAGTTTGCGAGTAAGAAATATCTCCAAGGTTTTCGCTTATTCCTCCGCCCAAAGGCAGAGATGAAAGGCTCACAGTTTTTGATCAAACTTTTGTGAAAAGTTTGCGAGTAA
>JAYEFK010000217.1:0-3890 GCA_034658575.1 Methanobacteriota archaeon | reverse complement strand
ATCAAACTTTTGTGAAAAGTTTGCGAGTAAGAAATATCTCCAAGGTTTTCGCTTATTCCTCCGCCCAAAGGCAGAGATGAAAGGCTCACAGTTTTTGATCAAACTTTTGTGAAAAGTTTGCGAGTAAGAAATATCTCCAAGGTTTTCGCTTATTCCTCCGCCCAAAGGCAGAGATGAAAGGCTCACAGTTTTTGATCAAACTTTTGTGAAAAGTTTGGTGAAAAGTTTGTGCCAAACATTCATATCCCATCAGCCCCGACTGTATCTTGGTGCCTATCATGAAGGAAGCCATGTTCTATGAGAAACTTGCAGATAACAAGGTTAAATGTCATTTATGTAACCATTTATGCACCATCGCTCCCGGCAAGCGGGGAATATGCTCTGTCCGGGAAAACAGAAAGGGAGTCCTGTACAGTCTCGTGTATGGCAGGGTCATTGCAAGCGGTGTCGATCCGATCGAGAAGAAGCCGCTATTCAACGTCCTTCCCGGCACTGAATCGTTCTCGATAGCGACTGCCGGATGTAATTTCAAGTGTCGCTGGTGCCAGAACTGGAATATCAGCCAGATTCCGATGACCACGAAGGAGATACCGGGTCACGATATGACTCCTGAGGATGTGGTCTGGTCTGCGACCCAGCACGACTGCAAGACGATTGCATACACTTACACTGAACCCACCATCTTCATGGAATTCGCGCTTGATGTGATGAAACTCGCACACAGGTCAGGCATCAAGAACGTCTTTATCTCAAACGGATACACAAGCGAGGAGGCTCTTTCTGAGATCTCGCAGTATCTCGATGCCGGAAACGTCGATCTCAAGGCTTTCAGGGATGAGACGTACCGGAAGATGTGCGGGGCACGACTTGAGCCAGTCCTTGACACGATCAGGCGGTACAAGGAACTTGGCATCTGGCTTGAGGTGACAACGCTCATTGTGCCGACCGTCAATGACAGCGAGGAAGAGTTACGAGAGATCGCAGGATTCATCGCAGATGTAGGTGTTGAGATTCCGTGGCATATCAGCCAGTTCTATCCACAGTACCGATTCCTTGACGCGCCTCCGACCCCAGTCGAGGTTCTGCACAGGGCAAGGGAGATCGGTATCGAAGAAGGGCTCAGGTACGTCTACGAGGGAAACATTCCTGGCATGGGAAACGAGAACACATACTGCTACCGGTGTAAAGAGCTTCTGATCAAACGATTCGGATTCAGCATCATCGAGAACCGGATCGAGGACGGGAAATGCTTTAACTGCGGCGCAGAGATCGATGGAGTCTTCTGAAAGGTTGTGCGGGCGGATACCCAAAAACTTTTTTACACTTAGCAACCAAGAATTACAGTCCAGTGAGATGAGGTGATTGCATACCAGATCAGAAAACCCCCCGCGACGTCGTTGAACTGCTCCTGACCGCGCAGATCTACAACCAATCCAAAACATTGACAGAGAACGATCTTCCAGCAAATATAAGAAAACACTACTGGAACCGCGAAAAGAAGCAAGTGAACCGCCCGATCAGCGTCCGGATAGAGGATGTCGCGGAGCTATACGGGATCGAGGATGTCCTGCAGGAGATAGAGTCCCTCCCGTTTATCGAATTTGAGAAATTCGGAGCGGAACTCAAACTCACAGTCTTTGATCTCGCAAAAACATGGTTTGCGAAGCAGGAGGGTGCGATAGACCAGATCCGCACAAATCCGACGCTCGCATCGTTTTATGAGAATGACGGCATGGATGTCAGTTATGCAGAGGCGACCACGAAAGCCCAGCCAAAGGAGCGGGACCGGGAGTATCTTGCCTCGCTTGCCGCAGAGATCGCTGCATCGGACGAGGATGTCAATCTCCTGACACTTGTGCACCTCGTTGCTCCGGAAGACGTCAAACAGCGGATCGATAAACTCGTGCTCACACGCGATCAGGAGGATAAGATCGAGAAGATCGTGCAGGCGATCAAGCACCGGGATTACCTGCGCAATATCGGGCTCTGTGAGATCGGGAAGATGCTCTTTATCGGGGTCCCGGGCACCGGCAAGACATCGATAGCAAGAGCGCTCTCGGAAAAATTAAACAGCCCGCTCGTAGAGGTCCGGCTCTCGATGATCACGTCCCAGTATCTCGGAGAAACAGCGAAAAATATCGACAAGGTCTTTGAGCTTGCGAAAAAATTAAGCCCCTGCATCCTGTTCATCGATGAGTTCGATTTCATAGCGAAGACCCGTGTCTCCGACGAACATGCCGCGGTGAAACGTGCTGTCAACACGCTTCTGAAGGCGATCGATGAGATCAGTCTGATAGACGACGGAGTTCTTCTGATCGCTGCTACAAATCATCCAAATCTGCTGGATCTTGCTGCGTGGAGGCGGTTTGACGAAATCGTTGATTTCCCGCTCCCTGATACTAAGATGCGCAAGAATATTCTTGATATCATTCTTTCGAAGGTGGAGGGGGATTTTGATTCACAGGAGCTTGCTCTGCTGGCGGATGGATTCACAGGATCGGATCTGCGTATGGTTGTTCGGGAGGCGGTGCTCCATGCGCTCACAGAGGATCGGATGGCGATCACACAGTCAGACCTGACCGATGCCGTCGATGAGTTCAGTAACAGGGCGACTCTGATGATGAAGGGATACACGCTAACATGAGAATCATTCTGCTCGGAACCGGTGATACGGTCGGCACGCCAAAGATCGGGTGCAAGTGCCCTGCGTGTATGGATGCGCTTGCAGGCGGGAGGAGCGAAAGATCAAGGTTCTCGATTCTGATCGAGACAGAAGATGGGCGCGTCCTGATCGATACAGGCCCGGATCTCCGGTATCAACTTCTAAAACACAAAATAAGCCATGTGGACGGCGTGATCTGGACGCACGGGCACTACGACCATTACGCTGGCTTCGGCGAGTTCTACCGTGTCCAGAACCGCGTGCACGTCTATGGGCTCTCAGACACCCTGGACTACATACTCAATTATCTATATTTCATGAAACCGACACGCTGCGACGTATCGGTCTACGCGCCATTCCGCCTGATCGGACTTGAATTCACACTGTTCCCGGTCCACCATCCACCCCTTGCCGAATCTGCCGGAGTTTTGGTCTGCGAGGGGGACAAGAAACTCGTCATCACCGGCGATACCACCAGGCAAATTCCGAAGCGCTCAATCGAGATCATGCGGGATCCCGACCTCCTGATATGCGACGCGATTGCTCCGCCTGAATACGACCTCCTGAAGCATATGAACACGGTGGAGGCAGAGGATCTGGCAAGAGAATTAAATGCGAAAAAGATGGTTATGACGCACTTAAGCCACCTCTTCCCGCCACACGATGAAGCAGTGAAGAGGTGGAATCTCGGGTACGATGGGATGGAGATTGTGCTTTAATCACTCGTACACCCAGGATTCTTCAGCCCTCTCGTACAGAACCACCTCATCCTCGGTGAAATGTATCGCAATCTCCCTTTTTGCCGATTCGAGTGAATCTGCGCTGTGGATAAGGTTCCTGCCGACATCCAGCCCAAAATCACCTCGTATAGTGCCGACCAGAGCTTCCTTCGGATCGGTTGCGCCTGCAATCGTGCGCATCACCGAAACCGCATCCGCGCCTTCCACGATCATGGGAACAGCCGGAGAAGACGTGATAAACTCGATAAGCGAGTTAAAAAACGGCTTTTCCACATGCTCTGCATAATGTCTCCGCGCAGTCTCATCAGTTACCTGACACATCCGCATAGCGACAATTCGAAGTCCCTTTCGCTCAATTCGGGATATGATCTCACCGACCAAGCCGCGCTGCACTCCGTCGGGCTTGATCATCACGAACGTTTGCTCCATTTAATCACTCCCGAAGGGCAGTTTTTGAATACGAAGTATCGCCGAAGGCATCAACCTTT
>JAYEFK010000216.1:0-3516 GCA_034658575.1 Methanobacteriota archaeon | reverse complement strand
CAAAGATACGTTTTGCTGATGAGTTCTTTTTGGTTTTCGAGTGCATCTTCTTTTAAAAAATCGTTTAATTCCGGCGATGCACATTCAAAGTGCGATGATGTGTCGTTGTATTCTGTATATGGAACTATTTCCAACTCATCATAAGAGAAGCGTGAATGCATGAATTAGAATCTGTGTGCATTGTACACCTTGATCGCCTCTCTGAAGAACGCCACCTGCTCCTTAGTGACCTTCGGGTTCCTTATATGCTCCCAGAACTCGCGAGCATCTTCGCCTTCGAGAACTAAGCCAAGTCGAATCGGTTCTGCCATATTTGGTTCCTCCTTTTGTAAACACATCCCATGCATTAATAGAATATAAGCTTTACCAGTCTAAAAGATTTCGTATATTCCCGCTATATGTCTCCCCAAAAACCTGAAAACCAGTCACCCAATCCACGCTGTTTTGGAACCAGGAAATACCACTATATCCGCTGTATTCTATTTTAAAAAATATATAACAAAAGCGTCAGTCGAATACACCGCACAGATATTTTAACACACTTGACCCCCAAATACCCATCATGAAATACGTAATCGTCACCGGCGGGGTCATGAGCGGTCTTGGCAAGGGTATCACCTCCTCATCCATCGGAAGAATCCTGAAGGGCAAGGGATACGAGGTGACCGCGATCAAGATCGATCCGTATATCAATATCGATGCCGGAACCATGAGCCCGTTTCAGCACGGCGAGGTCTTTGTGTTGAAGGATGGCGGCGAGGTCGATCTCGATCTCGGCAACTACGAGCGGTTCCTCGATACCGAACTCGGAAGTGACCACAACATCACCACAGGGAAGATATACAGGGCGGTGATCGAAAAGGAGCGGCGGGGCGATTATCTTGGAAGTACCGTGCAGATCATCCCGCATATTACAAACGAGATCAAGGAACAGATTCGGAATGTGGCAGGGGCAAGCGGGGCAGACATCTGCTTGATCGAGATCGGCGGCACGGTTGGTGACATCGAGTCCATGCCGTTTCTCGAAGCGGCGAGGCAGATGCAGCGGGAAGAGGTGCCATCCGATCTCGCGCTCGTGCATGTGACGCTCGTTCCGATCGATGCACAGGGAGAGCAGAAGACCAAGCCGACCCAGCATTCGGTGAAGGAGCTAAGGGAACTCGGGCTTTATCCGAACATCATCGTTGCCAGATGTTCATCCATGCTGCAAAGGGAGGCAAAGGAAAAAATCGCTCTCTTCTGCGATGTTCCAACAAATGCGGTAATCAGCGCTCCCGATGCTGAGGATATCTATTATGTTCCGCTGATATTCGAGGAAGAGGGGTTACCAGATTATCTCAGTGAAAGATTCGAACTTAAAAAAAGCGGTAACCACACAGGATGGCAGGAACTCGTTAAACGAATGAATAAGATCAATGAGGGTGGGGAAAAAGTATCCGTCGCCGTTGTCGGGAAATATATCAATCTCAGGGATGCTTACACGAGCATCAGGGAATCACTCAAGCACGCGGGGATCAAATGTGGACGCAAGGTCGATATCGGATGGATCAATTCAGAGAGTCTGGATGGCGCAGCAGAGGTTCGGGCAGCCCTCGAGAGGTTTGACGGAATCGTTGTTCCGGGTGGGTTTGGCGAGCGCGGGATCGATGGGAAGGTCAGGGCGATCGAATACGCCAGAACAAACGATGTGCCGTTTCTCGGACTCTGTCTCGGCATGCAGCTTGCTGTCGTTGAGTTCGCAAGAAACGTGCTCGGCTTTGAGGATGCGAACAGTTCGGAGTTTGGCGATACCGCGCATCCTGTGATCGATCTTCTTCCGGAGCAGCACGACATCACGGATATGGGCGGAAGTATGCGTCTCGGGAACTATGAGGCAGTGCTTGCCGAGGGATCGCTTGTCCACCGGCTGTACGGAAGTCTGAAGATCATCGAGCGGCACAGGCACCGCTACGAGGTTAACCCGGAGTATATCAGCGAGTTTGAGTCGCAGGGTATGGTTTTTTCCGGAAAGAACATGAACCGGATGGAGATCGTGGAGATTCCATCACACAGGTTCTTTATCGGGTGCCAGTTCCATCCTGAGTTTAAATCGAGACCTGAAAAGCCAGCACCGCTGTTCAAGGGGTTTGTCGAGGCTGCGGTGGCACACGGTCAGACACACTCCCAATCGTAAACCGGCTCTGATGCATTCATGAGGCATTCCTGCCCAGCCGTCCATTTCACGGGATGGTGATCACACACGAGCTCACCCCACCCCAAAATAATACATCATCACAGGCAGCAGCAGCACGCCCATCGCATGGCTCTTCTTGACGCCCATGTAGTACGGAAGCATCCCGATTGGCACCGCTGCAAGGAAGATAGCAATTCCGAAGGCGCCATTAAATAAAATCACCATCACGACAAGCCCGATAAGGATTGCCATGCATATTTTCTGGTAGTCGAAGCGTGCGAGCACAGAGGGGGCATGATCCCCGATGAATATCGTGGCAGCATAAGCCGCAATCGAAACGAGCACGACAACGATCAGGAAAAGCAGAACCAGATGGAAATCCAGCGTTTCGCCAACCAGATCCCGTACTGCAACCATCGCGCCGCTTCTCGGATAACCGATGATAAAGAGCGCGATCAATCCGAAAACAGCGTTAGACGTGTTGGTGCCGGAGACCGAGACGATAAACTCCATAGCCCTTGTCTGGTGGTGTTTGAGATCTCCTCTGATCGCTAACCGTGCAAGCACCGTTGCAACACCTGAAGAGACGCCTGGAAGCCATGCAACAATCGCTCCTGCGATGCTGCCGACCGCGATGCCGCGCAGCACCCATCGCGACCTGAGATTCAGTGGATGCCGGCGCTGCTCAGGCAGGACCGATTTCGTAAGCACGCTGATCAGGAGCACGGACGCGCCGAAGAGACCGGTCAGCAGTGAAAGAAGGATCGAGGGTGAGCCGAACTGTAAATACGGGTGCATCAGATATGTATTCCCGAATGCGATCGCTCCGAGAATGCCGGAGAGCAGGAGGACCACAACCGCGTAGAATTTGTACTTCAGATGCACGAGAGACCCCTGTCCCTCGACGTATCTGCCGGATTCGGTGAGGATCATGAGCAGAACGACCATAAGCAGGATCCAGCCCATATTCTCGCGCATGAAGTCGTAATAATGCCCGAAGAATAGGACGAGCGGAGCTGCGATCAGCAACGACACGACGATCGATCCTGCGCTGCCGAGGGCTGACAACCTGATCGCTGCCATCCCCATCCCGTCAAGCAGCATGGAGTGACCCGGCAGCACCGCAAGCGCGGTATCCGCGTCAGGCGCCCCAAGATACACCGAGGGGATGATGTTTAGGAAGGTGTGCGTGATCGAGTTTGCAAGGATCATCGCCGCTATGTGGATATTTGAGAATCCGAGGTCTGCGATGGCAGGCGAGAGCGCAAGCAGGATCAGCGCAAAGTTGTTCGTGTGTATGCCAGGGATGAGCCCTGAGATCAAGCCGAGCGCAAAGCCGATCA
>JAYEFK010000215.1:0-14212 GCA_034658575.1 Methanobacteriota archaeon | reverse complement strand
GCAATCACCAGTTCGATGTCAGCGTGATTCCGGTGCCTCTCGTTGTACCGCACCGCGATCTCCCCGGCGTATTCTGCGACTGCCCGGGCGTGTGCGATGACGTCTGGCGGGCAGCCTGCTTTGTGGAGCAGGTGGATTGCGTCTTTTGGGGTCATCTGCTGTCTGGCATCGTATTCCAGTCCTCATCAGGTATCCTGTGAAAAACAACCTTGAATACCTGTTTATCCCTATCATTCACCAGATCGAGTTTAATACCCTCGTCCCTGCACAGCCTCATCATTCTCGGAACTCCGCTGCCTCGCCCACTGTACCTGAACTTGTTATCCCTTTCCAGAAATGAAAGAATCGCGGGGTTTCTTTCGATGTGGACGCCGTACCGCAGGTTCTCCTCAGTGACGGTGTTTGGAAGGATTCCCGGACTTATTATTTCCAACCGGTTCTTAAAGATATTAATGAATATGGGTGCATTTATGAAATAGTCTCTATGGACGATTGCATTTGCCACAGCCTCCATAAAAGCCTCTTTCGGGATTTCAAGTATCGGAGGTGCGTTTATATTCCTGTTCTTCTGAAGACCCCTGAGGTTTCTCCGTATGAAACTGACACCATACTCGAATTGTTCGATAAGTCTCCCTTCTATCGTCTCACTGTCGTAGTATTCATTTGAGTGGATATCATTACCTTTGTAATAGGTCGCCTTTATGACGAATTGCGGTCGCACCCTCTCAGGAGATCTACCAAATAACAACAGTCCTGCAAGCGTCAGTTGCCCATTTTTAACGAGTCTGAGATGTTCAAGCAATCTCTCAAGAGGAACATCTATATCCTCTACTTTTTCTATGTAATATTGCTCATAAAAACGTTTGAAGTAATCCACATCAAAATCTTTGACTCCTGCACCGGTCTCAATTTCATCAGCAAATAGAAAGCCAGATGATTGCATAAGCCTCAAAAGTTCCTCTCTTGTTGCTCTTCTTTTATCTGCCCCGCTTTTTACCCAGAAATCGGTTGTATTCACGGCATAAGGTTTGTTGCTCCCTTTTGGTACATGGATGATCAAGATCCTCCGGTCATCACAGATTAAGATCTCAGTTTTAACAAAAAGCGGGGGCGCAATTTTTGAAGAACATGTACTGGAAATCCATTGGTTTAACCGATTCACGTCTTCCTTACTGAGCCCTTCCATGCCCCCACTATCTGAGATTCCGATGTATATGCTTCCGCCGTCGGAATTGGAAAAAGCGCAAATCTCCACCGCAAGCTTATCTACGCTGTAAAAGTTAGCATTAAATTGATTAAAAGTATCCTCGCCACGATTTATGGTGTCGCTGAGTTCAAGACAGTTCATTTTCACCTCAATATCCAGATTGCTCCGATGTACGAATCGTGAAAGGGGGGTAAACCCCCCGCCACTTTTCGTTCACTTGTATCCCCCTATACCCACAACCTACGTCCCCATCGTCCACGAATGGAGATACTCGTCCTGCTCTGCCGTCAATGTCTCGATCTGTATCCCCATCGCAGAGAGTTTCAGAGCCGCAACCTCCTCGTCGATCTCGACCGGCACATGATAGACTTGATTCTTAAGCCCCTCACCATGTTCCACGATGTGCCTGACAGCGAGCGCCTGATTCGCAAAACTCATATCCATGACTTCAGGCGGATGCCCGAATGCGCATGCAAGATTGACGAGCCGTCCCTCTGCCAGCACGTATATCCGGTTGCCGTTTGCAAGTATATACTCCATGACATCTTCCTTCACCTCGCTGATCCCGACAGCGACCGATGACAGCCCCGGAAGATCGAGTTCGACATTGAAGTGCCCCGAATTGGCAACGATCGCCTGATCCTGCATCAGCTCAAAGTGCTCCGTCCTGATCACCGATATGTCGCCTGTTACCGTTATGAAGAGATCGCCGATACGTGCTGCATCCGCCATCGGCATCACCCGGTACCCGTCCATCACAGCCTCAAGGGCTTTTCTCGGGTTCACCTCGACAACGACCACGTTTGCGCCAAGCCCCTTCGCACGCATGGAGACGCCCCTTCCGCACCAGCCGTATCCGACGACGACGACGGTCTTTCCAGCGAAGAGCACGTTTGTGGCGTTCATGATCCCGTGGATCGTGCTCTGCCCGGTTCCGTACCGGTTGTCAAACATCATCTTGGTCTCGGCGTCGTTTACAGCGAGCACCGGATACGCAAGCGCACCGTCTGCCGCCATCGCTCGCAGCCGTATCACGCCGGTCGTGGTCTCCTCGCAGCCGCCGATGACACCAGGGAGCAGTTCCGGATGATCGCTGTGCAGTAGTGCGATCGTGTCTGCGCCGTCATCGAGCGTGACATGCGGATCGATCTTGATCGCCTCCTCGAGGCACTCGTAGTACTCCTTCTCGTCTTCCCCCCTGACCGCGAATACGTGCGTTTTGTCTGCTGCGAGAGCGGCTGCAACGTCGTCCTGTGTGCTGAGCGGATTCGAGGCTGTGAGCGCGATATTTGCGCCACCTGCCTGAAGTGCTGTTATCAAGTTGGCGGTCTCAACGGTTACGTGCAGACATGCAACGATGTTTATCCCCTCAAGCGGGCGTTCTTTCTCGAATCGCTCCCTGATCTTATTCAGCACTGGCATGTGCCGCCGTGCCCATTCGATCCTCTGCGCGCCCTCGTCCGCAAGGGCTATGTCTTTTATGATGTGCGATTTCATTGTATTCTCCTGTGATTCTATTATCAATAAGTCCGTCCCTATCAGTCTTAAAGTTCAACACTCAAATATCCGGTAGCGTCATATAAATCATGATCTCTACATGGTAAGGCTCATAACATCGCGTACACTTTTCGCGTTCAGAACTTCTCTTCGAATCTTTTTACATTTCCACCGACCTTGTACTCATAAATCTTGATAAGACCTGCCTCCTCTTCGTTCTTCTCTCGATAATAGATCAGCAACTGTCCCTGTTTTGTATCGATAGTAGCCCACACATATTCATACGCCAACGATTTATCGGCATCAAAGCCCTCATTGCGTTTATTACAGCTGTTGTACCTCTCGACCCATTTTTGTAACCATGATCTTGACCTGCCAAGACTTTTGCAGACTTTGGAGGGTCGTTCCCCTCTCTGATATCGATTGACTGCATCGATACGCTCCTGTTCCTTCAGTATATGTTTCGGTTGATTCTACCATAACGCATCATCGGATGCGCTATGTTTTTTACGCTAAAATTTCACAACTGTACGCGATGTGTTGAGCCTTTCCAATTATCCACTTTCGAGTGTGCTCTGTGCGTCATTCACCTGCTCAAACATATCAAACACATACTCGAACACTCCCACTCACACCAGTTCGTGTGCCCGTGCCTGCCGTGGTCGAGGATGCAGGCTCTCTGGTTGCAGCACTGCGGACGTTTTCCACAGTCTTTATAAAAGATGCGCCCCTTGTTCACCTCTATGAAGCAGGACATGGATCGATTCAAAGCTATTGCCATCGCCCTATTGGTGATCTTCATCCTGTCCATATCCGGGATAGTCCGGCTGATCACCGATTACTGGTGGTTCGATGCTCTTGGCGCATCCCAGATCTTCATGATCAGCTTAAAGGCAAAGGTACTTCTATTCATGCTCTCAGCATCGGTTTTTCTCGCGTTTGCCCTGGTCAATCTCCGGATCTCTTCAAAGTTGAACGAGTCAAAGATCTCTTTCAAGCTGAAGTTCATGATTGTTCTGGTCATATCTTTCTTTATAGGGCTTGCAAGCTCTTCCAAATGGTTCGTAGTGCTACAGTATCTGAATCAGGTGCCCTTTAACATATCTGACCCGATCTTTGCAAAGGACGTATCCTTTTACGTCTTCTCCCTACCATTCATGCTTGCTTTCCGGAACTTCCTGATGGCATGTATACTAATCACGATTATTATGGTGCTTGTGGATTACCTGCAGTCCGCTATAGTCCGCTTCTTCAAACAGCCAGAGATCATCGCACCGGACGGCACAATACATGGTGCTGACTTCAAATCAGCAATCTCAAACATGGGGCAGAAGGCACTGGTGCATCTAACAGTCCTTGGTTCGTTCTTCTTCATCCTTCTCGCTGCAGGTCACTACCTTGCCAGATTCGGAGTCATGTACTCTGAAAAAGGGATTGTGGTAGGGGCTGGCTACGCTGATGTTGTCGCATACCTGCCGATAATCAGGATACTGATGATCATGGCGATAATCATTGCAGTACTGTGTTATGTCTGGATATTTACAATCTCAAGGAAGCAGAGCCCTGGAAAAAAGAATATACTGGTGTCCGTGATCGTGCTTTATCTGCTGGTGTCCGTAATTGCTCCGGCTGTGATACCGGGAATTGTGCAGGCTTTCAAGGTTACACCAAACGAGGAGAAGCTGGAACAGCCATACATCGAGAATAACATCAGGTTCACAAAGATCGCTTACGGACTAACTGACGTTGCGGAGAAAGACTTCTCTGTCGATATGATGACTCCTGAAATCCTATCGAACGCGACGGATACGCTGGATAATGCCAGGATTCTGGACTGGAGACCGCTTACACAGACGTACAAGCAAACACAGGAGATGAGGCTCTACTATGACCTTTCAGGGATTGACATCGACCGGTACGATATCAACGGAAGCTACACCGAGGTGATGATTGCCCCAAGAGAGATGAATCAGGAACGGCTACAAGCAAAGACGTGGGTGAATCTCCATCTGGTATACACGCATGGTTTTGGAGTTGTGATGAGCCCTGTAAACAGCGTCACAAAAGAGGGCATGCCAAACTATCTCATAAAGGATATTCCTCCTGTATATACGGTTCCTGATGAAGAACTGCAAATCGAGATGCCACAGATCTACTATGGTGAGATGGATAATGATTTCGTGCTGGTAAACACCCAAACGTCGGAGTTTGATTATCCGATGGGTGATACCAATGAATACGTCCACTACGATGGGCGCGGAGGGGTGAAGCTGGACTCATCCACAAAGGAACTGCTGATGGCGGTGCGCTTTGCTGACATCAAGATCATGCTATCCGGAGAGATCACACCTGAGAGCAGAATCATGTTTGAGAGGAGCATCAAGGAGCGGATCTCAAAGATCACTCCATTCCTCACACTTGACGAAGACCCGTATCTCGTCATCAGTGACGGCAGACTCTTCTGGATGCTGGATGCATACACCGTAACAGACAGATTCCCATACTCAGAGAAACACGGCTCAATCAATTACGTGCGAAACTCCGTAAAGATCGTGGTTGATGCGTACAACGGGGACGTGACGTACTATATCGCCGATAACACCGACCCGGTAATCGCAACTTATGCAAAAATTTTCCCGGGGTACTTCAAGGCATTTGACCTGATGCCTGATGGGCTTAAGAAACATGTCAGGTACCCTGAAGACCTTTTCAAAGTCCAGTCCGCAATCTACAACACGTATCACATGGACAACGTGAAGGTCTTCTACAACAAGGAGGATGCGTGGCAGATCCCGAACGAGGTGTACGGGACAGGTCAGCAAGTTTTGGTTGATCCCTATTACATCATAATAAAGCTTCCTGGAGAAGAGAAGGAAGAATTCGTCCTGATGAGGTCAGTAACACCAATAAGGAAGGACAACATGGTTGCATGGCTCGCTGCCCGTTCGGATGGGGATCATTACGGGGAGCTACTGCTCTACAAATTCCCAAAAGAGAAACTGGTATACGGTCCCCTGCAGATCGAGGCGAAGTTCGATCAGGATGCGGTGATCTCACAACAATTAACACTCTGGTCACAACAGGGATCCAGGGTGACGAGAGGGAACCTGCTGGTGATACCACTTCTGAGTTCGATCCTGTACATAGAGCCGCTCTACATACAGGCAGAGACCGGGCAGCTGCCCGAACTCAAACGAGTGCTGGTCTCAGACGGCGAGAGGGTGGTGATGGAGGAAGACCTTGACAAGGCACTCATTGCACTCTTCGGTGAAACCAGACCGGATACGGTGGAAGCGGGTGTTTACGAAGGGGAGAAGTCGACTGAGGCGCTGATAACAGAAGCGCAGATGCATTATGATGCGATTCTCGATTCCATGGGCACGAACTGGACTGCATTTGGGGAGAACTTTGATAAGTTAGGCGAGGTTCTCGGAGAGCTGGACGCGGATTGATCTTCGTGGTTTTGGGTTTACGCCATAGAAACCTTGATCTGAATATGTGGCTACTAATTTCTCTCTGATTTCACAGCATCAAGTTTATCTTCTTTTGTAACTACTCAGGTACCTAAACCACTATCGGGGACTTCACTGTATAGGAACTACCGGGACATGGGGCGTACTGTAGCCAAACAGGGAATTTAACCGCAAAGTACGCAGAGGGGCGCGGAGGGGAAATAAGCGGTTAACCACTCTGCGTTCCTCTGCGCCCTCTGCGGTTATTGTGAGTTCCCTAACGAACGGGTGGATGCGACACGAGATGAAGGTCACACATACCCGTACTCCAGATACGTGAGATCCAGTTCCCGCTTTAACCCTGCGAGGAACAAGCCATACGTTTCATGCGAAAAATCGAGCCACCCGGAGTCCTGGGAGATCATCTCCTCAAACTCCTTCTCTGACTCGGTTTCCCCTTTGACGCCGAGATCTTTTACATCATCCCAGTATTTTTCGAGATATTCAAAGAGCGAGGTCTCTGCAAAGGACTTTGGAACAACAGGCGAATATGTCGCAATCTCGTCCATCAACTCCTGCTCTCGTGAATGCTCTTCTTCCGTGATCCCTGACTGCTCGATCGCCTGCTGCATCGCCTTCTCATCAATCGCGCGTTTCTCACCGGGACCAAGGAGCAGATGCCCGTGACGCTCCACGTGCTCGGTATACATCGCGTTCTGGATCAGTTCGTGTTCGAGCACAAAGTGGAGCATTCTGTCGCTTGCTTGCTCGATGTAGGACTGGCTGACTACGATTATTGAGAACCAGCCGATTTTAAAGAAGAATCGCCTGTTCATAGCGATCGTGTAATCGAGAACGCTCGGGCGCTGCATGAATATCGACGGCGAGAACGCAACTGCATTCGACGACAGCATCAGGATGCCCTGCAACCGGTCGCCTCCGACCATTCGCCCCATCCGTGTACGGACATCCCCCGGGATGGCATCGTACATCGATGGCGGATCTCTCCCGTACTCCTCGCATCGTCCGAGCAACTCCTTTATCCGGTGTGGCTCAAGTTTTCTCATCGAGACCGCGATCTCGGATGCGATCGATACGACCCACTGCCGGTAATTCTGCTCGAAGCGTTCTCTCTCGTTCATCGACATCTATTGCGGGTATGGTGCGGGGTGGGTAATGAAGATACCGCATGTTTGCAACGTCATGTCAGTATCCACGGTAGTCCTTGCCCCTGCGCATGATCTCGGTAACACGGACTTCATCACCGACGATCGCATAAACTATTCTGAAGCTTCCAACTCGCAGTCGGTACAATTCAGGAGTGACATCGTGTAACTTCTTTATATCCGCTCTCGCGCGTCTTTTTCTCAGATATGCCTCCAACTCTTTGAGATTGGATCGGATCCGCTGACGTTCCCCCTCCTGTAGATCCTCAAGTTGTTTACGAGCGCTCTCTTGATATCAGAATCTCATATTTCATCGAGACTCACGAATTCTTCTTCCCGGAGGATTTTTCGCTGCCGTTCTATAAACGCCTCGTCATAGTCAGAGCGCTCCAACCACATATCGAGCGCATCAGTCACTGCTTTGCCGAGATCGATGTTTAAATCACTGCATCGGTCTCGGAACGCACGATAAACACTTTCATCCACGTCCTGAACCGATTGCGCTGGCATAATCATATAATCGTTGATGAAACCAGTTATAGTTTTTGGTGCATTGAGCCTGTCAGGCATTGCACGAATGAACAAACCCCCTTGCCTATCCACCCCACATTCGAAACCACCCCCCTCCGCATCACACCCTGCATTCGCACCCCCGCTCTCTCAAGATTCGGACCTGTTCCTCATAAGTTGCAACGAATTCGGTCTGCACGGATTCTCCGGTCGCAAGTTCCTCATCCATGGGCGTATGGTGCTTGTATCCTCTCGCTGCCATCTCTATAACCAGTTCCTCATGCCGGAGGTACAGCGCCTTGAGCCGCCCCTTCCACCGCAGGATCTCAGGATGGTTCGAATACGCTTTCTTGTTGTTGGTTATTATCGACCACACGGCATGAATTTCCCTGTGCTCGCCGAGCAGATGATTGCGGCACATCCGATCAGGAGGTATGTCCCAGATCCTCATACAGAGACCTCCTGACAGATTTTCTTGTATTCAAAACTATTATACATGATATCAACACCTCTTCACCCTTTATACGCCCCTCCGACCACCTCGCGTATCCTGTCCGCGGTCTTCGGTCCGACCAGTTCCACCGCCATCAGCTCCTCACGGCTTGCCCCCATCACCGCGGCAACCGTTCCGAAATGCTTGAGCAGATTCTTCGCAACTACGGGACCGATATTTGAGATTGCTGAAACGACATACTCCTGCTGCTGCGGAAGCATCATCGCAGACCGTTTGCCGTGCATCACGACCTCCCGCCCGTGCTCCTGCTGCTCTCTTCTCGCAATCGCTGCAAGCATCAGCGCGGTATCCTCCGCGTCCTTGCTCATGAGGATCGGCACGCCAAAATCGATCGCTATAGCCGTGAGTGCGCCGCGTACAGCATTCGGATGGATCTGTCTCTGCCCGTACAGGTCGCCCCCCTCGATGATCAGCACAGGTTTGTCGAACGTCCGTGCAAGATCCGAGATCTGCCCGAACAACTCACGCCGTCCGCTGATCAGCGAACTGATAAAATCGCTCGTCGTCTTCCGCTCGACACAGACGCGATCGCTCAAAAGATAGTCCCCGATCTCCAGCGTCCGCATGACCACCTCAACCCCTGCCGCCTCAATGATCTGCGATACGCCAGACCTGATCTCCCTGTGGTCGATGTATGCGACCAGACCATCCCCTGAAAACTCTGTTAGTTGCTTCTGCTCGATAGCGGGATCTCCAATCGGTCCCGGCATCGACATCGACATCGACTTCAGCCCGGACCCGGACTTCGACAACGATCCGCTCATATTCGCAATCGTTGCAAGCATCTTCGTCTCCTTCCGTGCGCTGATCCAGTAGGATGCCTCATCCCGCGATCCTTTCGCAATCAAAACAACGATCCTGCCTGCACGTTTCCTGCCGGTCCTCCCTTTCCGCTGGATCGTGCGTATCTCTGACGGAACCGGCTCATAGAAGAGGACAAGGTCTGTCGATGGAATATCAAGCCCCTCCTCTGCAACCGATGTCGCCACGAGTGTGTTGTACTCTCCTGACCTGAATTTGCTGATGATCTCGGTCTGCTGCTTCTGGGTCAAGCCTTTGTCCTTGTATTTGCTCGCCTGCCCGACGAACCTGGCCGCAGAAACCCCGTCCACCTCAGAAAGTGCCTTTGTCACCATCTCCGCGCTGTCACGGAAGTTTGTGAAGACGATTACCCTCGAATCAAGGTTGCCTCTCAGTTGATCTGCCACGATCCTCCGAACCGCATCCAGTTTCGGATGCTCCTCGTCGCACGAGTCAAGCATCGCAATCGCACCGCGCATATTCGGATCCATGGCAAGACGCTTTGCTGCCTTGCTCCCGCTTTTCGATCTGGCTTCCACATTCAGACGGTCGAAGTAGCGTAGAAGTGCCTCCACTCCTTGCGTCTCCCCGAGTTCGATCGCATGGCTGGTCTTGAATATCTCGGCAAGAACCGAGATTGCTGAGAATGTGTCCCTGTCGCCCCCTTCGGCGACCTCTGCATGGAGTTTGCTCTGTAAGTCGAGCAGTTCCCGCTTCGATGAATCCGGTGAGACATCAAAACCAAGATCCTTCAGTTTCGAGCACGATCCGAGAAGCACCTTCTCAAGTACCTGTTTTAACTCCTTAATCCTGGAGGGTATATCGACACGCACCCATTCGATGTCCCGGTCATGCAGGTACGGGATCACATCGGAATCGGTCTCACTTTTTACCTCCACGCACTCGATATGGAGATTCTCGCAGACATCAGCGATCGTCTCCGGATTGCTTCCCGGACTTGCGGTTATTCCAAGAACGAGCCGTGACTTTGCATCCGCACCGAGATCCTCAAAATACCGCTTCGCAATGTAGACGTAAGCGTATCTGCCAGCTGCACGGTGCGCCTCATCGAATGTGATATGCACTACGTCACGAAGATCGATGCGCCTTGCACGAAGATCATTCTCGATGACCTGCGGCGTAGAGACGATGACCTGCGAGTCTTTCCAGAGTTCCGCACGCTTTTCAGCCGGGATGCTTCCTGTAAACGTTGCAACTGTGCATCCGGGAAGCGCCTGCCTGAAAAAATCAGAATGCTGCTCCACAAGCGGCTTTGTTGGCGAAAGGATCAGTACCTTGCCTCCGAGATCGTTCAGTCGTGCTGCAATCACCATGAGCGCAACGATCGTCTTTCCAAGCCCTGTCGGCAGTACAGCCAGACACGAACTTTTGAGCGCAGATGAAGCGACAGATAGCTGGTACAGCCGCTGCTCGATCATATCCTTCCGGATCAGCGGATGCGAGATGTACCTGCCCATAGTAATAATGTTGCAATCCCTTGCTTATCATAATATGCCATCTATGCCACCCACGACCCCTGAAAGAAAACTTAAATATTAGTACTGAAATACTAATCTGTTTTCCTGGCTCTGCTTGAGCGAACATTTATATGGCGACTGATGAAGAGTTCTACAATGAGTGATGAAACGAACGAGGACCTGCTTGGCGGAATCAAAATCGAGTCCACAAAGGATCTTGAGGTTCCACCGCTCTTGATCGATCAGGTGATCGGGCAGGAACATGCCAGCGAGATTATCAAGAAGGCAGCGCAACAGCGAAGGCATGTGATGCTGATCGGGACTCCCGGAACTGGTAAGTCTATGCTGGCTCAGGCGATGGCTGAACTTCTCCCAAAAGAGGAATTAAAGGACGTACTCATCTATCACAATCCGGAGGATTCGAACAACCCAAGAATTCGAGAGGTAAGGGCTGGGAAAGGAGTGCAGATCATCAACGCCCATAAAATAGAAGCTCATCGAAAAACACAGTTAAAAAATACAATCCTGATGATCGTCGGCTTTGCGATCCTTCTTTATGCCGCATCTCTCGGCGGCATGGCTCTGTTATGGGGGATTCTCGCTGTTCTGTTGATTATGGTCATCGGCAGGCAGTTTGTGCAGGGTGATAAAGCAATCATACCAAAACTGATCGTGAACAATGCAAATAAGGACACGGCGCCGTTCATGGACGCTACCGGCGCACATTCAGGCGCACTATTAGGCGATGTCCGTCACGACCCGTTCCAGTCGGGCGGACTCGAGACACCGTCCCATGACCGGGTTGAAGCCGGCGACATCCACAAGGCGCACAAAGGAGTTCTCTTCATTGATGAGATCAATATCCTGCGCCCGGAATCGCAGCAGAGTCTACTCACAGCACTGCAGGAGAAGGAGTATGCAATCACAGGACAGTCCGAACGCAGTTCAGGCGCACTCGTCAAGACGTATCCGGTGCCATGCAACTTTATCATGATTGCGGCAGGGAATCTGGATGCCATGGAGGGTATGCATCCCGCACTTCGCTCCCGGATCAAGGGATACGGCTATGAGATCTATATGCGTGATTCGATGGACGATACTCCGGAAAACCGGAGGAAGATCGTTCGATTCGTTGCGCAAGAGGTTGAGAAGGACGGAAAGATTCCTCATTTTAATAAGAGTGCCGTACAGGAAATTTTACGGGAGGCAAGGAGGCGTTCCGGAAGAAAAGGTCATCTTACGCTGAAATTACGCGATCTCGGCGGTCTTGTCAGGGTGGCGGGCGATGTCGCCCATGCAGCGAGAGCGCAAGAGGTGACCGCATCACATGTTCTCACTGCAAAGCATATGTCAAGATCGGTTGAACAGCAGCTTGCAGACCAGTATCTGGAGCAGCGCATGGACTACCGGATGTACCACAAGAAGGGCGCTGAGATCGGCAGGGTGAACGGGCTTGCCATCATGGGCGGCGATTCCGGGATCGTTCTCCCGATCATGGCAGAGGTAACTCCAGCACTGTCCAAGAACGAGGGAAAGCTGATCGCGACAGGAATGCTCAAGGATATCGCAAAAGAAGCCGTCCAGAACGTGTCAGCACTCATCAAAAAGGTTACAGGCAGAGATACCACGAACATGGACATCCATGTCCAGTTCATCGGCACTTATGAGGGCGTGGAGGGCGATAGCGCATCGATCTCCATTGCAACCGCGGTGATCTCGGCATTCGAGGGCATCCCGATCGACCAGTCCATCGCAATGACTGGCTCGCTCTCTGTGAGGGGTGACGTGCTGCCGGTCGGAGGCGTCACTTACAAGATCGAGGCTGCGGCGCAGGCTGGCATCAGGACCGTGATCATACCGAAAGCGAACGAGGACGATGTCCTGATCGAGGATAAGTACCGTGATATGATAACGATCGTACCGGTCTCAAAGATCACGGAGGTGCTCGAGTTGAGTCTTGTCGGAGAGGAGAAGGACGGCTTACTTGAGACGATCAAGCGGTTCTCAAAGAAAGTGAGCATCCCGATCCCCGATATCAACCTGCCAGCCCCCTCTTATAGCGCTGGCGCTTCGCGATGAACAGTATAGGCTATTTGACGTGAGATAATGGAGCGACTATCGGTAAGTGAGCGGGAGAAACTGTTGCACGGGTTGCACGGATACCTGGCATGGGTTGGTGCTAAGATCCCGGACATATTTGAGATCGATGGGACCGAGATTCCGCTTCATGAAGTGGTCTGGAGACTCGTCAGCAAGAAAGGACTGACAGAAGTGGAGACTGCCGGGATTGAGTCGCTGATCCGTACCCTTGAGGAGAAGGTGACATGCGACGAAACTGCTCTTGCGAAGGAAGCTGTCACGAGAGCAGAGGCGGAAGACCTGTACAAAGAAGCATCCGGTCTTTTGCGTGCGATCATGGATCTGAAACGGATCGGGGACGGAGCACATCCGGATGCAGATGTCCGCAGGAAGATACTGCAGAAGAAGATCAGTGACGCCCGGGGTCTACTCAAATTCGTGGATGATGTGGTGTAGGGGGGTGTTTTCGGTGGCGGAGGGGGTTCCAGAAAACGATGCGAATTTTGTTCATTCGTCTCGCGCATTTGCATTTGTTAGGTGAAGTGCTTGTCAAACCCGGTTAGAATGCGCCGAATCTGCTCTGCTGAAATGTCCGCCTGATCCAATTTGGAATAAATCGTCACAAGAATGACGTTTGTAGGTGTTTTGAGATGGTAGACCAAGCGATAGCCAGAACGTTTACCTTTCTGAATATCGCTTTCGTACTCGCACCTTGAATATAGTATAGCGCGTCCTAGGTACCTGACCGCCTACAACCTCTCCAGCCAGAAGTTGGTCAATCATCGGTTGAACGTCAGAGCGGATGTGTCGGTACTTCTTGGCAAGCGCTCTCAGGTTGCGCTTAAATTCCTGGGTAAACTCAACCTGCACAGGTTCGGCTGGCTCATTCGGCATCGATGCCATCCCACAATTCAGATACCGGTCGTGTTTCGCCCGCCATTGCTTCCTTCCATCCCTGACAGAAGCTATCCTCGGCAGGCTTTAACACCACGCTCTCACGGAACAATCGGACAATCTGAAGCAGGTTCGGTAAGTATTCGTGTGGCGTCTCTTCGATTTCACGAATTAGCTGTTTTTCGTAGACAGAAATTTCAGCGGACATGATCACTTCTCCTGGACTTGTGCATTTCATCTAACTTGCATCTTTCGATCCATTCTGTGACTGCCTTTTTCACATCCTCCACTGGGTTGTTGAAGCCAAACTCCTCATATAACTTAGAGATTATATCTGTGGGGAGTTTCTCTAATTGTTTGTCTTTTAAAAGTAATATATCCAAACCTCTTGATTTCATAGTTTCCTGTTGCAGGGTTGATATCTGCTCTATGGATTTCGCAGTCGCATGATTAAGATCCCCAAATTCATCCTTCATGAGCAGGACTGTTGCCATCCCTACACCACCAGATGCATCCGCGTCTCTTCCTGCCCGCGCCACTCAGGATCAGTCGCAGTCCTGATCAGGATATTGTGCGCAGCAACTTCAGCCTTGCTTTTTGCATCGAATGCGTCT
>JAYEFK010000214.1:0-3525 GCA_034658575.1 Methanobacteriota archaeon | reverse complement strand
GATCAAAAACATGGTGAAAAACCACCATCTTGCAAGATCGATTCATGATGCATCCTGGAACATGTTAATCAATTTCACGACCTACAAAGCAGAATACGCTGGTGGGACTGTAGAACTGGTTAATCCGGGAAACACATCAAAACAATGTTCGGTCTGCGGCAACACCCAACCGATGCCACTATCACAAAGGACATACCGGTGTCCGGAATGTGGAGCGGTCATGGGACGGGATCATAACGCCGCAATCAACATCAAAAACAGATATGTACCCACGGACTGTGGGGAATTTAAGCCTGTGGAGAGTTTAGCATGAGCGGCTCGTCGAAGCAGGAAGCCCCGTTGCTTGCAGCGGGGAGGAAGTCACTGAGCGGTAATAGGAGTGTGATCCAAAAACGATCCCAAAAAAGAATCAGGGTTATTATTAGTGCGGAGAGAACAAGTTAAACCCACTCAAACCGAAAATAAAAAACAGGAGATATGGCAAAAATGAAACATGTAAGAATAATCGCAGTCGTGCTCGCTCTTGCACTCGCAATGGCATTCAGCGGCTGTGTGGACTCTGATTCTGGCAAACAGAAGGAATCGCAAGGAGATGGTGCACCATCCGGCACCGCACATTATCTCGATCTGATCGACGTGACTTCCCTGCACTACAAAGCGACCGTATCCGCCGATGACGAGGATACCGCCGTATTTGAGGAATGGCGCAAGAAATCCGGAGATGTCTGGTTCTTCAAATTGGTACTCACCAGTAACGAGGGCGCGGATTCGGTGACCGTTCTTCAGAATGCGGACGGGATGTATATAATAGACGCGGAGAGCGGCACAGCGATCAAAACCAAAGAATGTTCCGATGATAACCTCGGATTTATGAATCCGTTCTGGACAGCGTATGGCTGCTATAGCGACGATTCCGCATGGGATGATAGCTGGATCACAGACAGCGACACAACGTGTCTGGGTCGCAAAGCCGTCAAACTAGACTACGGCAAGGTATGGCAACCTGCCAGAGCACTTAGCCGCGAAGATATCGACATGGAAAGAGCTGATCTGATCGTGGACAAGCAGACCGGGTTCACGCTACTGCTCGACTATGAGTGCGCATACGAAGGCAAATCCGAGAGCATGCACTACGAGGTCACCGAGTTTGACGTGAATGCGAATATCCCGGACAGTACGTTTGACCTCCCTGCCGGCTCGGAGATGGTTGATCTCACAGCGCTTGGCGAGATGGGTGGCAAGATGCCTGATGAGATACCTGACATGGCGTCTGGCGGACATGGATTGCCTCCGCTTCCTGAGTGATGGGCGTAAAAATCCATCTTTTTTTGTTTTCAGTCGTTGCGAATCAGCTAACGGTTGAAACTGCCATGAGCCTCCGCCCAACAACTTTGCAACCATCCGATCCCGATATCTGAAGCATGAACCGGATACGTGCATGTCTCTATCTCTCGGTCTTTGTGATCATGGGACTCTCGGATGCGGTCGTTCCGATTCTCCCGGATCTTTCTGGTGAACCGTTTGTACAGAGCACTATCTTCTCCGCGTACTTTGCAGGCGCGCTCGTCTCGATGATCCCGCTCGGAATGCTTGCGGACCGGTACGGAAATATGCGGTTTATCCTGCTCAGTATCGTTCTGACAATCCTATCCGGGCTCTTGATCTTCTTATCCAACTCCCCCCAGATCATAGTGTCTGCACGTTTTGTAGAAGGGTGCGCCTGCGGGGCTTTTTTTCCGGCAGCGTTCTCGATGCTCACGAAATTTGAGAATCGAAGGCAGTATATAGGAGAGTTTACTTTTCTGCTCAATATCGGGCTTGCTCTCGGTGTTGCAGCCGCTGCCGCACTTAAGTATTACCATCTGAAAGGCGGAATACTAACATTTGCCTTGTTCGCCATCCCCGCGCTGGTGCTTGCGATTTCACTGAAACAGAAATCCGGTGATCCGAATATCCCGCCTACACCGCAGAGGATTTCGGGCCTATTTGCGGTTCTTTCTGATGCGCGGTATCTACAGATATGGGTGATCGCCTTCGTCTTATTTGGTGCGACAGGGGTTCTTGTTGCTTATTTCCCATCCTTCACGGATTTAACGCAGTCTTCTCTGGGGCTTGCACTTTCCGGAGTCTATTTTGGAGCAATGGTAACCTCGCTCATCGCCGGTCGTGCGCATGCCACTGAACGCTGGCTGATCCGGGAAGGTGCGTTGATAACAGGAATCGGCATCGTGGCGACCTTATACCATCCGATCGGGCTTACCATCATGGGCGCCGGATCCGGGTTTGCGATGGTAGGGCTTGTCGCAGGGGTTGCATCTCTCGGTTCTGATCATGGCATGGCGATGGGGGTATTCAATACATGTATTTATTCCGGATTTGCCGTGCTTCCGGTATTTGCGGCAGGAATTCTCTGGTATGTTGATTATGCAGCACTCTTCGGAATCGCCGGAGTCGCTGTGGGCGCGCTCGCCCTCTTTCCGTTACATGCGCTTGCGGTGAAGCGGTGATCCATCCACCTCATGCAGATGTTCGCGCAAAGTGGCATGGCGTGACAGCCCCACCGCGTCGCAAGGTTTATATAGCATTGGGTAATAGTGGTATACCATGCGAGCGGGTTTCTAAAAACTCTTTTTAACCACACTAACCCCCACTCCCCACTTCCCACACTCCCGCTCGCATATCCCTTTCACAAGTTATTCAGTTTTGACTACGACTATGGTCTAATGGTGGTAGGTCTGTGTATGGCAATGTTGGCTGTGAATATGTCAGGATTATTAGGAACATCCTGTTGAACCGTAAGGTTTAAATAATATCACAATGCAATATAGCATATATGCGAGCGGGTTTCTGAAAAAAACTCTTTTTTCACCACTACCCCCCACACTATAGCCCCTCAAACCCCCAAACTCCTGCTCGCATATCTCTTTATAACGTGTTTCCGAAAAGTTTCTGTAATGTCATCCGCACCATATTCGATTGTGCTCCTGCGATATACCGTACCGTTCTTAAAGGAATGGGGTGTAGGGGACGCAGAAATCCTCGCATTTGTAATGCGGGGATGAATGCACCCCACACATCCCTTAACGAAATATTTAAGTATTGTTAAAACAAATAGTAACATGATGCTGATAGCCTACAAATCCTGGAGAATATAGATAGGACGAAGAAAACTTACTGACGAAATGGAGTTAGACGCGATTAGACTCTATAAAAGTGGAATGTCTATACCAGAAGTCGGTAAGTTTTTTTCAGTATCGGGTGCAACGATTCATAATACTCTTAAAAAACATGACATCGATAGACGAAGTGTATCGGAAGGAAATTCCTTGAAATGGAAAAATGATGATTTTAGAAAAAATCAAGTCGAGAAAAGAACTGACAAGCCGTCTGGCGCATTAGGCAAAAATTGGTCAGTTGATCATGTAGTCAAAAAACCAAATATGTGCGGAAACAAAAATCGTTTTTGGAAAGGCGGAAAAACAAAGCTGTATGATCAAATAAAAAATACAGCGGAATATTCTTTTT
>JAYEFK010000213.1:0-3570 GCA_034658575.1 Methanobacteriota archaeon | reverse complement strand
TCCGAATCCTTTCGGTTTCGTTATTCCTTTCATGTTGTTTTACCTCCTTTGGTTTGTGTTCTATCTCCCCCGGAGGCACAACCAAAGTATAACCATAAGGCGCAACTTGATCATGCCTTCGGGCGGTGCTTTGGGGTTCGGCTTGCTCTTGCGGAACATCTGAACCCCGTGTGACATTTCTCCGATGTCAGCGCACAATGCTGTGAAACTTATAGTATAAGTGATTTCTGTCACGATCGTTTACACATCGACGTGAAACGTATAGCAGTTATGATAGGAACTTAAAAACGATAATAACCACGACCATCTACAAAATATCGACTCCTGTGGAATTTAGTCGATTGATAATCACGATAGCTAATAATCGAAAAATTTTTCCGGAATTGGTGGTTGTAGATCGAATACCTTTGTTCCTATATCCTTAATAGGTTGTATATAGTCGATTGAATACGGTTTGAGGTAAAACATCAAATGTGCAGATTTGTTGGTTTTATTCTCTACTTGAATAGGCGCATCTATAACTTGAGCTATTAAATAATGCCTACCATCCGCTAAATATATTTGAATATTATAATCCGAAGACATCGAATGCTCCAGAGGCATCTCAACGTGTTCAGCAGCTACCCCCTGGTTAAAAAGCTCTGTAAACGAATTTAACTCGTCAGAGATTTGTTCCACAGGCACTTTCTTGGCACTTTGGTAGATATATTTTTCATCATCATACACGCCAATCTTTAGTTCAGCTTCGCCATCGGTTATATGAATGTAGAGATGATCTATACCCTGCATCCTATTCGCCCTGATTTGTACTATTTCCGAACCAAACAGCGATGGTGGTGATTGTTTTTGTTCCAAGCACCCTCCAAATATCAAAGTTGCGCCTGTAAGTATCAGGAACAGCAGTATCATTTTTTTCATATTGCTCACCTCAAAATCACACCTATTTTCAATCCTCCATCTCAAGGAATGTTTCAACGATTTTATTCTTCAACTTTCCGAATGGACGATTCTACCATCTCGTTCATCTTATTCAAATCACGTACAGAGCTCCACACACCTACCCAACGAGCATTTTTTTCATGTGTGAAAATGTGTCCGTAATACTCCCCACTTAACATGAATGTCGCCTCTTTCATCCTTATAGCCCTATATCCCCCATCCGTATTTATTTTGGTCGTTATGTTCACAGAGTCTGGAAAAACGATCTCTATGTACCTATTTCCTCTTTTCATTGCGTTTGACTCATCATAGGTCATCGCTAATTTGTACTGACCGTCTATAGAGCATAGGATGTCCATACACTCTTTTGATAATTCATCAAAACCTTGCGCAGCCTGAAGAATTTTGTAACTCTTACCATCGGTTTCATGGATCACTAACCCCGGCTTTACCTCGGGACTGATTCCAGGCTTTACATTAGGACTATGAATGAAAACGATAAAAACAAATAACAATGCAATTGTAATTATAATAAATGTAAGAAAAAGCTTCTTTTTCATTTATACCTCACCTCTTTAATAAAAAATAAAAATGGGCTGATAATCAGCCCATCATCTTTTTACTCCGGGGAGTTCCATTCCACCAAGCTCTGGAGTTGCAGGTATATATTGCACAAACTCCCTGGTTTCATTGTCTCCTTTTGCCTCACCCTCAAAGACATATACTGGCTGTAGATAAGTCTGCTCCTCACTCGCTGATTTCGCGTAATATCCGAGATATACCTTATCTATGCTTGCAGTCTCTACATCTTTTATTCCGGTGAATATGCCAACTTCCTTTAGTTTCTCAAATGCTTCGTCTGGTGTGATGATGGAAAACTCTTTGTACGGCATGTATTCTCTCCATACCTTGTACATGCTTATCACATCACCGCCACCTCCTACTTCCACATCGATCTTAGATCCTGCACCGATAACCGGGAGACCATCGACTTCACGAGTAAACGATACTCTCACATCTTCAAATCCTACACCAATCACATCTCCGGTCTTATCTATGGCTACTACACTTGGATGATCCAGCTTGCAAAGAACCGCATCATCTGGCATCAAACCATTACCGATCAGGAATTTCCTTGCTATATCAGTGGCTTCATCATCTGATGGAAGATTTAATGGCTTATCTTTGTCATTTCCTATCATCCATCTGGAGGTATCCGTGTACGCTACTCTGCCAGAGTTCTTATTAACCTCTAAGTGGTAGAGACCGTCTGTACGTATAAATTCACCGGATACTTCACTGACATCTCCTGTTAATCCCAGCTGTTTTGCCAATGATGATACTTCCTCTCTTTCTACTGATATATCTGGTCTCGTAGATTTATAGACCATTAACTTATCAGGACCTGATGGTAGTGTGGTGTTCAACATGTGCGATGGTGTGCTGAGGAATCCTTTCATATTGTCGACTGAAGGCGACACGATTTCTGATGTTGGCTGATATGCTATTGTGTATGCCGCTCCTGCAGCTGCAGCCACCAGCAACATTACAACCAAACTAATACCTATTCTTTTCATTTATATTACCTCCTTTAGCATTGATAACTACAATACCACCAGAATGGTGGGTCGGCGAGGGGATTTATCTGAGATCCGTGGCCATAGATGTGATCTCCCCAGCAGTCGTATGTGCTGGTGGAACCATCTACATCTGCTGCAAGTGCTGCAGCATAAGTATCCGGACCTTCTGTATCCTTAGCTGCCTGTACCCATGCCTGTATTATCGTCCATTCCGCCCAAGTGCCATCCATGCGCTTTGCAAACCTGCTACCTCGATCTGACTTATCATGACAGGTTGTGTTGAAACCGCAGATTGAATGAAGACGTTCAAATGCGCTTAACCAATTGGTGACATGCTCATCCTTAAGAACTTCGCACGCATCGATTGCTATCCAATCCATCTCTGTGTTTCCCCAGAGAGCATCACTGTAATGCAGTTGATGATCGTCATGAGTAGTTCCAAAGTAGAAACCCGATGAATTTCCGTGTCCGGAAAAGAACGCAAAACGAGTGTTATCTACCCACTCGTCGTCATGGCCATTGTAAACAGGGTCTTTCCAATGATTCTCCCATGCCGCATCATCACCAGCAATAAAGCCTCCACTCCAGCTCGCATCGCTACCGAGCTCGGTGTAAAATCCTTCCACATTGTCAATGTTGTGACTTAGGTCCGGAAGATAGCCATGATATTCGTTCACTCCTTCTGCGCAGCACTTATAAGCGCTTGCGGTGCCTGTTATAGCCATTAGCAAGACTAATATACTTACTATATGCCTTATTGCTCTTAGTCTCACTTTATTCACCTCCTTTTGTCGCTAAAGGCTGGACGCCACCGGCATAACCCAACCCTGTAGCTGCTAATAGCGCCACCACCTGTATGGTCGCTATTCCGGATCCTTTCGGTTTCGTTGTTCCTTTCATGTCGTTTTCCTCCATATTGGTTTATGTTCTATCTCCCCCGGAGGCACAACCAAAGTATAACCATAAGGCGCAACTTGATCATGCCTTCGGGCGGTTCTTCGGGGTTCGGCTTGCTCTTGCGGAACATCCGAACCCCGCGTAACATCATACT
>JAYEFK010000212.1:0-3571 GCA_034658575.1 Methanobacteriota archaeon | reverse complement strand
AATGGCGATAAATCCTGATTTTCCGAAATCTCCGCACAGCGTATTAAGCCCGGATGTCCGCTGGTTTCCGGCTGATGAGGCGCTCAGGGAATCAAGTTATGACAAACTGCTGCCGCCTCTGGTGAATGTGCTACGGAAAAAGGTCAAAGAATGGCGGGACAGTGGCTACGATGGAGCGAGCGATACAAGCAAAGCACTCCTCAACTGGTGGTTCAAGACGGAACACCTACTGCCCAGAGCGGATGGAACGACCGCCCCGTTTCAGTATTATTTCGCGCAGCGTGAAGCAGTGGAGACGGTTATTTATCTCTACGATGTGGTTCGTATAAAGGATAAATACGACCTGATGCGCTACGATTCGTCGGAAGCGGTATCTGCCGGGATGTTTGACGAGGAGTGGCGGCGGTTTGTGATAAAAATGGCAACTGGTAGCGGTAAGACCAAGGTGCTGAGTCTGGTGCTGGCGTGGTGCTATTTCCATAAACTCTATGAGCCGGATTCGGAACTGGCTCGCAACTTTCTCATGATCGCCCCCAATATCATTGTGCTGGACCGGCTCCGCACGGACTTCGACGGACTGCGTATATTTTCCAAAGACCCTGTGCTGCCAGACAATGGCTATGAAGGGCAGAACTGGCAGGACGATTTCCAATTGACCCTGCACATTCAGGATGATGTCAACATCACTCGCAAGACTGGGAACATCTTTCTGACCAATATCCACCGCGTGTATGCAAGTCAAGATGTAGAGCCGAGCTTTGACGATGATGACCTGATGGATTACTTCCTCGGCAAGCGACCTACTGGAAAGACCACTGACTCCAAGGTGGATTTGGGGGATATTGTCAGGGAGATTGACGAGCTGGTGGTGCTCAATGATGAAGCCCATCATATTCATGACCGCCGTATGGCATGGTTTAAATCCATTGAAGACATTCACAATCGGCTCAAGCAGAAAGACCATTTTCTTTCCCTGCAGGTGGATGTAACGGCAACTCCCAAGCATAACAACGGCGCAATCTTCGTGCAGACCGTTTCCGATTATCCGCTGGTGGAAGCCATCACGCAAAATGTGGTGAAGCATCCGGTATTGCCGGATTCTGCCAGCCGGGCAAAACTCTCCGAGCGGCAAAGCGCTATTTTTACGGAAAGGTATGCGGACTATATCAATCTGGGGGTCATTGAGTGGCGCAAAGCATACACCGAACATGAAAAAATGGAAAAGAAAGCGATTCTGTTTGTCATGACCGACGACACAAAGAACTGCGATGAAGTGGCGGAGTACCTCGAAGGCAATTTCCCGGAATTAAAGGATTCAGTTCTGGTGATCCACACGAAGAACAATGGTGAGATCTCTGAGGCGGGCACTGGAAAAGCAAAGCAAGAACTGGAAACACTCAGAAAGCAAGCCAATGAAATTGACGGCTGGGAAAGCCCTTACAAGGCTATTGTATCTGTTATGATGCTGAAGGAAGGGTGGGATGTCAGGAATGTAACTACTATCGTGGGTTTGAGAGCGTATTCATCCAAAAGCAATATTTTACCTGAACAGACTCTGGGCAGGGGAATTCGCTGCATGTATCCGGGGTCTGGCACGGAAGAATATGCCAGCGTGGTAGGAACAGATGCTTTTATGAAATTTGTTGAATCCATACAGAGCGAGGGCGTTGAATTTGAGCGCAAAGCAATGGGCGAGGGAACAAAGCCCAAAACGCCACTTATCGTTGAAGTGGATAATGAAAACACCAAAAAAGACCTCGATCGACTGGATATCCATCTGCCTATTCTAACACCCCGAATATTCAGGAATTATAAGAATCTCGAAGACCTGAGTCCGGGCGAATTCGGAAACAAGAAAGTTGAATACCGGCAGTTTTCCGAAGAAGAACAACGTGAGATCGTTTTCAAAGATATAACCACCGGCGAAGTTACACACACGACAATACTTGATTCGAGCGCTGTTACGGACTACCGGAGTGTTATTGGATACTTCACTCAGATCATTATGAAAAACCTCCATCTGGTCAGCGGTTATGATGTTCTGTACGGCAAGGTCAAGGAATTTATACAAAAGTTCCTGTTTGATATGGAAATTGAGATTGATGATTTGAACACATTGAGAAATCTCTCTGAACTGGAAGCAACAAGGACCGTTGTGGATACTTTCAAGAAAAAGATAAACGAACTGACGGTGCAGGACACAGGTGACGCGGAAATAAAGGATTATATCAAATTGCGTCAAACAAGACCTTTCGTTGCCAAAGAGCAGGGTTATATTGTACCGCAAAAGAGCGTGTTTAATAAAATAATCGGCGACAGCCAACTCGAGTTGGAGTTTGCCCAGTTCCTGGAAGGTTGTGACGACATCAGTTCTTACGCTAAAAATTATTTTGCCGTAAATTTCCGTATCGATTACGTGAATGCCGATGGTGATATTTCAAATTATTACCCTGATTTTATCGTTAAAAAATCTGATAAAGAGATTTTCATTATAGAAACTAAGGGACAAGAAGACCTGGATGTGCCATTAAAGATGAACCGTTTAAAACAATGGTGCGAAGACATCAACAAGTCACAAAAAAAAATATTAGTTGATTACGTATTTGTTGATGAGGAACGTTTCCATAAATACAGCCCGTCGTCTTTTGAACAGCTTGTGAATACATTTGAGGAATACAAAGTTGAATAACAACTCTCCACGGTCTGTTGTTTTGGCTGTTGGAAGCATCAGATGAGTCATTATCCTCGGTTTTTCAGGCTCCTTATGGGTATCCACATTCACCCATCCCTGATCCGAAGGTGCACACCCCAAGAAACACCCGCATCACATAAAATCAAGCAGCCCCATCTGTTTCGACTTATCACTCTCAAAAATCGACTTGATCTCAAGACCGATAAGCTCGATCCGCTGCCTCGTATACTCAGATACTTCATATTCCGTTGCCACACGCGTGGACGTGTCGAGATACTTCTTAACAGATCCCTCAGTGACCGTCAGTATGACCCTGCCGTGGCATTTCGGGCAGGTGTCGCTCAAAAGAGGTCTCCGAAACTTTGCTCCGCACTTCACGCACCTGACCTTCTGCCGGGAGAACGCACGGAGGTTTCCGATCATGTCAGGCAGGAAATGCGAGTTGATCACCCGCTCGGCAACATCATCGGCATCGACCGCTCGTATCTTGCGGGCAAGCGCCAGTTGTGCGTCCATCTTCTCGACCATCGATCCAAGCGTCTTGTATGCGCTGTTCAGAGGTCCCGCTGCGATATTCGATGTCGGATGCGTGAACCGACTCATATACTGCGCATCAGTCCCGAGATGCTTCGACACTGTGTCCATCAGATCCTCGACATCCTTCGGGTTTGCAAATCTGCTTGCCGCCTCATAGAACTCGAGCGGGTACTGTTCCATGATATCGAGGTTGTGCGCCTCCTTGTCTATCTCCTTCGGATCGATCCGCGTTGTGAGCACGAGCGGGGCATCCATCCAGCCGCCACGCCTTGCAGGCAGATACGATCTCGAAAAATTGAGTAAACCGTCCATGAGCAGCATGACGCAGTCTTCGTCGCCGTC